>NZ_FUKJ01000085.1 GCF_900163745.1 Crenothrix polyspora | reverse complement strand
GCCAGTCGTAATGCCCCACCTGCTGTATGCACAAATGCACCAAATAATCCTAACTTACCCAAGCTGTAAAACGCCCATAGATACATCACTAAAGCCGGTGCCACCGCAAATGACAGCATATCGGACAAGCTATCGTACTGAACGCCAAACTCACTCTCAGTATTGGTTAACCTGGCAACGCGCCCGTCCAGGCCATCTAAAATCATGGCGACAAAAATAGCGATGGCAGCTGTTTCAAAGTGGCCACTCATCGCCGACGTAATCGCATAAAAGCCAGAAAACAACGCGCCTGTAGTAAACAGATTGGGCAATAAATAAATCCCCCGACGGCGAATAGAACGTTTTTCTGTAATCATAACTGTCTCCGATGTCATACTTGTGCTTACTGCGTTAACGTTGGTAAACGAGGTCACTGCCTTTAAATTATACAATAGTTGTAACTACTCAGCCTTCAAAAACATAGGGTAAAGCGTTTTTATCTATCCACGGAAAGCACAAAAAACGTAACCGTTCAGTCCCCCTCTTTGAAAAAGAGGGGTTAGGGGAGATTTTTAAAAAAATCCCCCTCAATCCCCCTTTTTCAAAGGGGGAGGTAAACACACATACCAAAAAACACGGGAAAGTGTGAATATTTTTTAGCCGCAGCATCTGGCTTTTCCAAACAGAAAGCAACTATCCTAATTTTTACCGCATAAAAAAGGCAGCCTAAAGCTGCCTTTTTTATTAATGCGCGAATAACTTAGGACAGCTTTTCTTTGATACGCGCTGCTTTACCGGTCAAATCACGCAGGTAGTAAAGTTTAGCACGACGAACATCGCCGCGACGCTTAACCACAATTTCACTGATAATAGGGCTGTGTGTTTGAAAAACACGCTCAACGCCTGTGCCATGAGAAATCTTTCTGACTGTAAAAGCAGAATTCAAGCCGCGATTACGCTTGGCTATCACGATGCCTTCAAAAGCCTGAATTCTTTCACGCTCACCTTCTTTTACCCTAACCTGCACTACAACAGTATCACCTGGATTAAACTCAGGAATTTGTCTTAACTGTTCGTTTTCCAATTCATCAATAATATTACTCATTACCACACCCTAGTTAACTTCAACTTTAAACTGTTTGAGCAGACGTTCCTGCTCTGCACTTAAATTCTTTTTTTCCAGCAAATCCGGCCTTCTTTGCCAGGTTCTACCTAAGGCTTGCTTCATGCGCCAACTGGCAATTTCAGCATGATTACCACCGAGCAACACCTTGGGCACTTCATAATCTTGCAAACGTTCGGGACGCGTAAAATGCGGACAATCCAGCAACCCGTCACTGTGCGAGTCTTGACTGGCAGAATCATCATCACCTAGCACACCGGGCAACAACCGCGTTATCGCATCAATAACCACCAACGCCGCTAATTCACCACCGCTGATAACATAATCGCCAATAGACCATTCATCATCACAATCCAGCTCGACAAAACGTTCATCAATACCTTCATAACGACCTGCTACCAAAATCAACTGCGAACCCTGACACGCATCTGATAACAAAGACTGTGTAATAACCTTGCCTTGTGGACTCAAATAAACCACTTTGGCCGATCCACCAGCACTTTGTTTTGCAGCATGAACCGCATCGTGCAAGGGCTGATACTTCATTACCATGCCAGGACCACCGCCATAAGGTCGATCGTCCACGGTTTTATGTCTGTCGTGAGTGTAATCCCTCGGATTCCACATCGACACACTGACAATATCACGCTCTAATGCCCGCCCCGTTACGCCATAACGTACCGCGGCTGAAATCATGTCAGGAAACAGGGTGACAACGTCAAAGTGCATCATGATCGCTAAAAATCAAGATCCCAGTCGACAATCATCAAACCGGCATCCAGATCAATCTTGATAATCGTTTGACCTTGCAAAAATGGAATGGCTCGATCTCTATCGCCTTTAACAATCAAGACATCGTTAGCGCCAGTTTCCATCAGGCTTTCGACAACGCCAAAATCACTTCCCTGCGTATTTTCAACACGTAAACCAACCAAATCAAACCAATAATATTCATTGCCGACCACGTTAGGTAGCTGGCTTTGCTCAACCAGAATTTCCCAACCTGCTAAAGCCGCTGCAATATCTCTATCAGAGATACCTTCAATTTCAGCAACTATAGCCTTTCCTTGCACCCTGCCAGTGACAACTTTAACGGTCTTGGTGTCAGTGCCTTTTTTCAGTATCCATGGCGAATAATTCAGGATATTGTCAGTGGGTTCGGTAAATGAAAACACCTTGACCCAACCTTTAATACCAAAAACGCCAGAAATCTTTCCAACGTTTATAAGCGTTTGTTTAGTCAAGAGTTAAGCAGCGGCCTTTAACGCGTCCTTAATCAACTTGGCGACACGTTCAGAAGGCTGAGCGCCATTGGATTTCCAATATTCAACGCGTGAATTATCTAAACGTAATTTTTCTTCATTGCCGCGTGCTAAAGGATTAAAAAATCCGACTCGCTCAATATAACGACCATCACGCGAACTTCTACTATCTGTTACAACAACGTGGTAAAAAGGGCGATTTTTAGCGCCGCCTCTTGAAAGACGAATGGTTACCATCTAATTTCCTCAAAAAAACATTTAGTCATTGTTAATCGGCCTATTGTACGCGATTTTTCACATAAGTGAAAAACAAAATAAAACCGCTAGCAACTAGCGCCTCATCATACCGCCGCGTATATTACCTTTCATGCCGCGTAGCATATTGGCCATATTGCCACCTTTTATTTTTTTCATCATTTTTTGCATCATCAGGTACTGCTTCAAAATACGGTTCACATCCTGCAATTGTTGCCCAGCACCGTCAGCAATACGCTGTTTGCGTCCGGCCTTAATTAAATCAGGGAAACGACGCTCTTGCTCAGTCATTGAACAAATAACCCCGATCTGACGCGAAATTTCTCTGTCGTTAATTTTAGCCTTCATCTCCGGCGTAATTTTACCCAGCCCTGGCAATTTATCAATCATGGAGCTGACACCGCCCATCTCCTGCATTTGCTGCAATTGATCACGAAAATCATTCATGTCAAAAGGCTTGCCCTTCTGCATTTTCTTGGCGAATTTTGCAGCACGCTCTTTATCAACGTTTTGTTCAATCTGCTCAATCAGGCTGAGCATATCGCCCATGCCCAAAATACGAGAGGCCAAACGATCTGGATAGAAAGGCTCCAGGGCATCGGTTTTTTCGCCGGAGCCGATAAATTTGATAGGTTTGCCCGTGATATGGCGTATCGATAACGCCGCCCCACCACGCGCATCACCGTCTGTTTTGGTGAGAATAACACCGGTTAATGGCAAAGCATCGTTGAAAGCCTTGGCAGTAATCGCAGCATCCTGACCCGTCATGCTATCGACCACAAACAGGGTTTCGATAGGATTAACGGCCGCATGCAGGGCTTTAATTTCGCCCATCATCTCATCATCGATATGCAAACGGCCTGCGGTATCGATAATAATGACATCCAGAAACTTTCTTTTCGCCGCTTCTATGGCATTTTTAGCGATGTCGATGGGGTTTTGGCTGATATCGCTATCATAAAAATCAAGACCGACATCTTCCGCCAAGGTCTGCAATTGCTTGATAGCCGCCGGACGATAGACATCGACACTTACGACACCGACTTTCTTTTTTTGATTTTGTTTCAGCCAGCGACCCAGCTTGGCAACAGTAGTGGTCTTACCCGCACCCTGCAAACCCGCCATTAATATGACGACAGGGGGTACTGCTCTGAGATTCAGGCTTTCATTCGCCGCCCCCATCACTTTAACCAGTTCGGTCTGCACCAGCTTAATCATCGACTGACCGGGCGATAGACTGGATTGCACGTCCTGACCCAAAGCCCCTTCTTTGACACGTTCAATAAAGTCTGTCACTACCGGCAAAGCAACATCCGCTTCAAGCAAAGCCATACGCACTTCGCGTAGGGTTTCCTTAATATTATCTTCGGTTAGCTTGCCTTGACCCTTAAGTTTTTTAAGGGTGCTACTTAATCGATCACTTAAATTATCAAACATATCCAGGTTTTTATTATTAGGCCAAAGGAAACCGTGCCCCAGCACAAATACGCTAGGACTATTGTGGTGCTTATATTAACATACTCGATAAAAGCTTTGCACTCGCTGTTAGGCCTGTCATCGCGTTAAAAGGTTAACGATAGCAGCAAATAGTAAGCAATCTGTTTATAATCGATAATCACTCATGCGTTATTGTTGTGATTAACCTCAGATAAAAACCCAATGACTACCACTATTCTCGGCATTGTTGCCATCGTTGCTTACCTGGCAGAAACCGGTCTGATCGTCAGGCAGTTTTACCAAAATAACAGCCCCAGAACACCCTACCTGGCGTGGCTAGGACTGCTAGCGCATTTTGCTTACATCGCTCTCAATTTTTACCACGACAATGCCTTCAACGTCGGTTTTTTTACCACCGGCTCGTTGATTGCTATGGTCGTCACCTTGTTATTGTTGATAACCGCTCTTAATAAACCGGTAACACAGCTGGGACTGGCCTTATTTCCGCTCACCGCACTGATGCTGGCGCTGACAATGAGCTTTCCACAGGCGGCACACCGATTGCATACCTATAGCTGGCAGATGAACCTGCACATCCTAAGCTCAGTTGCTGCTTTTGCCCTGCTAAACATTGCCGCCCTACAGGCTATTTTGCTGTATATCCAGAACCAACAACTCAAAAGCCATCCCCCGAAACGTTTTATCCAAAAATTGCCTTCGCTGCAAACCATGGAGGTTTTGCTGTTTCAGATGCTGGCTACGGGGCTTTTGTTTTTGACCGTCTCGCTACTCAGCGGCTTTTTATTTATAGAAGATTTGTTTGCGCAACATTTGGCGCACAAAACCGTGTTGTCGATACTGGCCTGGGTGATATTTTCAGGTTTGCTACTGGGCAGAAGGCGTTACGGATGGCGCGGGAAAACAGCCATCCAATGGACGTTAATTGGCTTTATTGCTTTGCTGTTAGCTTATTTCGGCAGCAAAATGGTGCTGGAACTGATTTTACAGCGGCAATAAACGTTTCCTTTGCATTGAATAAATTGCTCGCGTTGCCGACTAATTTTTCACCTCAAGATTGAAATTTTGGCAATGAAGTGCCTCGATCAAATCAGCCTGATACACCATACCCACCAACCTATTTTCGTTATTGACGATCGGAATTTGTCGGTAGCCTTGCGTTGACATCAGCGGAATAAGATCGACAATATGAGTGCCTTGCGTCAATACAGTAACCGGCGACACCATGATATGGCCGACTGCTTCCGGTTTGTCGGTTGATATATCGGGTGTACGCCGTATAAAATCCCGCAATTTTTCCTGAAAAGTTTCGTTTGTCGCCACGTTGATAAATTTAAAAAAATCATGCCAGGTAATAATGCCAATAACATGCCTGGATTTGTCGATAACCGGCAATGCCTTAAGTTTTTTATGGTGCATTATCTTCCATGCTTCTTCAACTTCCGTTCCGTATTCAACAGCCAATATGTTTTTGACCATAATATCACCACAGGTGATATTTCCAGTGTGACGTTTAAATTTGCGCGTCTGCACATCGGTTAGTAATTTGCTCAGGTCATCCGGCGTAACGTCTATAAATCTATCCATATTTTCTAATGCCTGTTCCATATCATGATAAGAAACCTCTGTACTCTGCAAAGGAGTTATTTCCGTGTCTTGACTCATTTTTTTAGTGCCCGATTGTTGCAAAAACAATGGATAGTTATAGCCTAACAACCAACGGTTAATAACAATGGCCATCATCAGCATGACCACCACATTTAACCCGACTGGCATGAGTGCAAAACTATATCCCAGCGTCCCAGCCATAGGATCGCTTGCCATGATGGGGGTTAGTGCCGATGCGGCACCAGGGGGATGGAGACAACGCAACAACAACATGGCTAAAACGCTACCGCCGACGGCATAAGCCGATGCGAAAGCCTTATCCGAAACAAGTTGGGCACAAGCAACACCGATAACCGCCGATACCAGCTGTCCGCCGATCAATGGCCAAGGTTGCGCCAACGGACTACTGGGAATGATAAACACAATGACCGCTGAAGCACCCATAGAAGCCACAAGCGTTGGATACGCGGTGGATAGGGTAAACTGTTGCGATACCCATGCCATCGCAAGTATTGCAGTAAAACACGAAACAACAGAAATAAGCTTGTTTTTAGGGCTCAAATTTACTGGATCAGCCGGAATAAGGTTCATCGTGATGGTGACGTGTTCAGTGGAGCGTAATCAAAAACGCATCGGCATAAATATCTGCCATCGATGCGCCTTTGAGAAACACTTGTTTTTTCATTTGATTGACCATATCAGGATGGCCGCATAAGAATACCCGCCAGCTTTTTAAATCAGGAAGGCGGGATAAAGCAATTTCGTTGACGCGCCCCACCGCAAAACCTTCAGGTGCTTGCTTGCCCGATAGGCAGGGAATGTAATGAAAGTTGAGGTGCTGCTTTGCAAGCTGACGCATTTCATCTATTCTATACAGGTCTTCAACGTCACGGCTACCGTGAAAAAGATGAATCGGCCCCGTATGGCCATGAGCCAGTGCATCGGTCAAAATGCCTGCCAGTGGTGCCAATCCCGTTCCTGTTCCTACCAACAGTAGCCCCTGTTCACGTCGTTCCGGTAGATAAAAACAGTGGCCACGCGGCTCTGAAACGGCTATTGAATCACCGATACTGATTTCATCGTGCAACCAGGCACTGAATTTGCCATCTGGCAAACGGCGGATATGAAACTCCAAGGTATTGGATTGTTGCGGGATATTGGCGATGGAATAACTGCGCGTCATGCCATCATTTCTTTGTAAATTAATAAATTGACCGGCCTTAAATTCGAAGGCATCTTCAAAAGCGATGACCAACAGGATTGTATTCCGGTTGAGCAGCTTATTGTCAATGACGGTTCCCATCCGATAAAAATCCGATTGGTCGGACAATTTTATGCACATATCCTGTTCTGGATAACACTGGCAGGCAAGAAAATAATGCTGTGTTTTCAGGGTGTTTTTTAACCCAGTTTGGGATGTTTGCGGCGGCATAACATCAGGGCTGCGTACCATGCAACTGTGGCATGTGCCTTTTTTGCAGGCATAGGAAAGATTAATATTTTCCCGTAACAGGGTATCGAGAACCGTTTCACCAGGCTGGCAGGTATAGCTGTTTTCATCGATTGTTAACGTAAACATGCTGTGTTCCTATAGTGCCAAGGCACTAGGCGATAGTGATTGCCTTTGTGCCTGACGTGATGGTGTGGTGTTATTTTCCTAAAACATCATTTCGGGTGCTTTCGGCGATAGCAGCGGCCTCTGCAATTAGGTTTGCCGGTACGTTCAGTTCAACGAGGGTTGCACCCAAGTGTTCCATAACGGCATTAAAATGCTCTTCATTGAGTCCCGTTTTAACCAGGCCTGCATGGGCATTACGCATATCCTGGCCGGTATAGCTGTTGGGGCCACCGAACGCCATGGTAAAAAACGCTTTTTGTTTGGCGATTTGTTTGTCCATGTCGGCATTATCAAAAAAACGGTTGATACGGTAATCGCTTAGAACTTTGCGGTAAAAAATTTCAACCGCCGCACTAACCGCTGGTTCGCCGCCGATTCTTTCGTAGAGTGTTTTACTCATGGTTGTCTCCTGATTGTTGGGTAATGTCATCAAGCATTGTTGATCACGGCAAAATAATAGCGAATAAAAACAATTAATACAATATTAATATGTCATATATTAAATTTATGCGTAATATGTCACAGACGGAGCATTGCTATTCTGCTATGCTAAAAAACTCTATCTTTAAGGAAAATCTATGGCTGATCATATTGGCTCACGTCAGCGCCAACTGTTAGAACTGTTGCTTGAAAGCAAGGACGGGCTGTGCATTGATGAAATGGCCAGGGCATTGAACATTTCACGCAACGCGGTGCAGCAACATATTTCCGTCCTGGAATTGGAGGGCTATCTTCAGGCGGGTGATCTTCATAAAACAGCTGGCCGTCCAGTACGGCGCTATGTGCTGACAGAAGCGGGTATCAATAGTTTTCCAAAACAATATGCCTGGTTCTCCATGCTCATGCTGGGGGATCTGAAAAAAGAAATCGGTTCAGAAGCGTTTCAGCGTTATATGTCTAAACTGGGTGATAACTTGTCACAGAGCTATAAATACCGATTTACTGGCAAACCGGCAGACGAGCGGCGCGAAGAGTTATTAAAAATAATGGATGAATTGGGTTTTAAGACGGGCGGCAAGATAGATTCGGGCAATAACAATCCGGCCACGATTAAAGCTTACAACTGCATCTTCCATGACTTGGCTCAAAAACATAATGAAATTTGTCAGTTTGACATAGCCTTGATGGCTTCTTTGCTGGAGAAAGATGTCGAACTTGCTGAGTGTATGGCAAAAGGTAGCGGGGCGTGTTGTTTTAAAATCACCAATAAATAACATATAAAGTATTTCACACTGCAATACCTTCGCCAAAAATCAGGCCGCCTTGCTATGAATCCTCCCGATTTCTGCGGCCTGAAAAATTCGGTCGTCCATTAAAAATCCATCCGACTTTATCCCCAGTGAATTTATAATGCGGCGCGTGTATTTACGCGCCCTGAACACGGTTTTCAAATCCAGTATGCTGTCGCTGTCCAGCCCATTGATTTGGGGTAATAAAAGCTGCGAAAACGTCACCATGAACAATGAAAAGTTGGCGGCGTTACTCACCTGATCTTCTTTGATATTCATAAAATCTTCCAGCCCCCAATATTGTTTGGCATCCCTAAAATTGAACTCAATCTGAAACCGCAGCCGGTAATAATCCACCAGCTTGTCATAGGCCAAACCCAAGTCATCAGAAAACAGCAGCACCTTGGCTGACATCCCGGTTTTGAGGTTGGTTTTGACAATAACCACCACGTTCAGTAAATCTGGAAAATGCTTGTGCCAAACCTGGACTTGGTAAAAGCAGGTCTCGATATTTTTCTCCACCGTTTTTAAGCGCAAGTACTGGTCAGTCAGCCTCTCCACTGTCATACGGTCGCCGTACTTTTTGTGTGCGCCACGTCCGGCATAAGGCCCGGTATACTGAAAATACAACTCGGAGTCATGCCGCAGTTTTGAAATCAAATGCAAGCCTTTCTGCTTAACCAACTGCAATCCCGCGTTATTGCCCAACGCCCCGTCATACAAGAAATAACAAGGCTTTATGTCACAACCCAACAGCAATAAGGCTTGTTGGATGCAACCTTGCAGTTGTAATTGAAAAGCTGAAAACTCAACTTCAGTACGGTTCTTGTTCTTGCTACCTTTGGGTCTACCTGCTTTGCCTTTTTTTGCTTTTTTCTGCACGGCTTTTGGAGCGGTATCCTTGACTTCTTCGCGCACCAATTGCTCTACGACTAAAGGGTAAGACTTACGTGTTTCAGCGTTCACCAAAGACAGATTCAAAAAACACAAACCGCTAACTGGGCGTTTTTGTATCGAAGAATAAAATTTTGCCAAACCGTGCGTCTCCTTCCCAGACTTGGTGACCACCACTTCATCACCCGCAATAAGCCATACGCGGCCAGCACCCTTTATACTGAGATATTGCTTGATTAATGCCCAGCGTAACTTTGACCAGTCGTGTGTGCCGTTGAAAAAACGTTGGATTGTCCGGTAACTGCCACCTTTTTCTGTCCAGCGCGAAATGCCCAGCATCGTCACACGCCCCGTCATTGCTAATGTCGCCTCAATGATTAGCGTTAATGTCTTGAGTTCGCATGGGCGTAATAGTGGGCGAAGTAATTCAAGGATTGTTATAATTTCAGTCATGGCCAGATCTTGTGGACTATAGCGGTGTAGGAATCCTATAGTTTACTTTTTCTGGTCTTCATCAATTTGTTAAATCCCCAAAACTCACCTTACCCTGTCCGTTTGGCGAAGGTATTGACACTGAAATACATTTAAAAGAAACGGGAAAACGTGTCAATTTCCTCGCGAGACGTTCGATAGTTATTAACAAGGGCATGAGAATCTTCATAACCCATTGCCATACCACAAATGAGAATAACTTTGTCAGGATACCCCAGTGTTTCTTTGATGATCTTCGGATATTCAGCTAATGACGCTTGTGGACACGTTGCTAACCCTTCTTCAATGGCTGCCAGCATGACTGACTGCAAAAACATGCCATAATCCAAAAATGAGCCTGTTGCCATAACTGAATCCATAAAGAAAAGAAGCATAATAGGCGCATCAAATGCCCTGTAATTTGCAGCCCATTGCTCTATCTGTTTTTCTTTGTCATCTCGATTGATTTCGAGTGCGGTATAAAGCTGGAGGCCGCAAGCCTTACGTCTTATCTTATAAGGTTCATGCCATTCACATGGATAATATTGATAATCCATTTGCGCCTTTATGCCGTTTCGATATGCATTTTCCAAACATTGTTCTAAGAGTTTCTTTTTTTCACCCATAACTACGGCAACTTGCCAAGGCTGGGTATTCACTCCAGAAGGGGCATGTTTGGCGGCATTTAAAATACGTTTTATTTTCTCTACATCGACAGTTTTGTTTAGAAAAGCACGAGTGGATTTGCGCTTTGCTAACGCTTCCGAGACTTTCATAGTCTACCTTTTCACTTCTGCGAGCCTTCGGCTAAGTGGGCATCAACAGGAGATTCGAATGCAATGAAAAGAACGCACGGCCCAGAGTCGGTGCATGAAGCCTTGTGCGGTGCTTTAATTGGCCCGTAAGCATAGGTACCGGGCTTGAGAACTGAAGGGCTGTGGCCAGTATATTCGATGTGAAGTTCTCCCGAAACAAGAACCATGCGCTCAGCTGAAGTGTGCCAATGGGACGGAATGGTATAGTTAGCCGGCACCTTGAGAAACACGTCCGCGTTGGGTTTGGCAAGGTCGCCGTGAAGAACGGCGATTTCGCACCCTTTGGAAAACAGTGGAGGGCATGGATCCCATTTGAGCTGCGCATCGCCAAAGGCAAGGGCGTGCGGCTTCTCGGATGGTGCTTCTGCCCCCGCAGAGGTGTCGGAAAGACCGACTCTCCTAGAAGGCGGCGGTGGCGTGTAAATATTATCCAGGTTTTTATCTATCTTTGATGCAAGCGTTTCAACGGCTTTTAGCGTTAATTTTTTATCCCCGCCTTTTGTTTCTACTACATAACTTTCTACCAAGTTACCGCTATTCGTGTTAACTAAATGCCCCATCAGATAAGCGAATAAAAAACTGGGTTTATGCAGCTTGCCCACCAAAACATAATCGGCCCCCGCTTTTTTAGCCAGTTCTGCGGCAATATCGTTGTGATCGAAAAGATAGCCAACCCCGCCGTTGGCTTCATGCTGATGGCCTAAGTCAATGGAGATAATTTTATACCCCGCTTTTGTTAGCTCACCTTCCAACATAGGCTTTATGCTTGCCGTCCTTTCAATTTCCGCAGGTATTCCAGGTGCAAGAGTAACGTCACTTAACTCAAAATCCAAGATAGCCAAACTTGTTTCGGCACAGACACCCACACTGAAAAGCCCTAAAAAAATTGCGCCTACCACTTTATGCAATCCTTTGTTTTTTCTAGGGTTAAATATGGCTATTGAAATACTCATAAGGCTAAAACTCCATAGTTTAGATATTTTTTACGGCGAATAATGTAGCACGAAAATATTAAAGCGATTACTGCATAGTATCGATGCACTACTATAGTGCAGCTTTCCCAGTATAAAAACAACGGTTTTTTATCTAGTTGAATCCACCGGTAAAGATAAAATTAAATTTCCTATTAAATATAATTTCGATTCGCTATAATAAAATCGATTTGATCTAGTCTAAAGGGGAAAACGATGAAAACTACGCTGTCTTTTTTGTTGACCATGCTGTTTTTATGTCTAACGTGGCGTAGTGGTATCGGCACCGCTTTTGCTGCCAAAGCCGATTTCGAACAAGTCAAAAAAAATTATTACGCGACACATCCAGGCAAGGGCAGCCACGGGGAATATTGGCAGCCAATTCCGATTCAAAGCTATTGGAATCCGAAAGATTTTTATAAGCCACCGAAAACAGTACAGGGGGAGTTTAGCCAGGAAAATTGTGTGAGCTGTCATGAAGCAACAACTCCCGGGGCTTATCACGCCTGGAAAAAAAGTGTACACAGCGATTTGGCGGCAATACGCAATTTACCCGATAGCGATGTGCGTGCTTATAAAAAAGCCAAACTGGTGGAAGTTGAAAACAATCTGCACGAACTCGGTTTACTGGACAAAGCCCAGCCGCTTGAACAGGTGGGTTGTATTGATTGTCACGGCGGCTTGGGCAAAAAAACCATCGATCATGCTAAAGATTTAATCATGCCAGACCGTGCGGCCTGTGGCGCTTGCCATCAAGGCGAGTTTTCCGAGGCCGAATCAGAAAAAAACCAGGAATGGCCGCAAAAGCAATGGGAAAAAGGCCATCCTTCTCATGCCGTTGATTGGGCGGCCAATGTAGAAAATGCGGTTTGGGCGGCGATGCCGGAGCGGGAAGTGGCGCAAGGTTGTGATTCTTGCCATTACCAGCAAAACAAATGTGACGGCTGCCATACCCGCCACACTTTTTCAGTAGCAGAAGCCAGACAGCCAGAAGCTTGTGCTACTTGTCATAATGGCGCTGACCATAATGAGTTTGAAAACTTTATGTTATCTAAACACGGCACTCAGTTTCTGACCATGGGCAAAAGCCAATGGAATTTTGAAGTGCCTTTAAAAGATGCCATTACCAAAGGCGGCTATACCGCGCCGACGTGTCAGATGTGCCATTTCGAATTTCATGGTGAGTATTCACATAATTTAGTACGAAAAGTACGCTGGGGATTCAATCCAACCCCCGCTATTGCGGATAATTTATCGCATCCGTGGTTTGAGGACCGCAAAAAAGCCTGGGTGCAAACCTGTACCTTGTGCCATTCAGAAAGTTTTGCCAAAGCTTATCTGGATACCGCCGACAAAGGCACCATCCAAGGCCTAAAGGTAGAGCAAGACGCTAAAAGTATCATCAAAGCACTCTATAAAGACGGCTTACTCACGGGCCAAGCAACTAATCGTCCTTCACCACCTGCCCCTGAAAAAGATGATGCAGGTGGCTTTTTTCAATTATTCTGGGCAAAGGGTAATAACCCCAGTCATGTTGAAAGGGTTTATGCCGACATGTGGGAACATGACTTGATTAAGCATTACAAAGGCATTTTCCACGCCAATCCAGGTGGTTATACCTATACCGAAGGCTGGTCTGCACTGATGCGGGATTATGCCGAGATTATGGATGAGGACACCCGCTTACGCGAGGCGGCCAGGAATAAATCCGATGTTAAAGTTGCTCAGGCAGTTGCAGCCAAAGATGACAAAGTTAATTACGGTAAGTTATTGGCTTCATTGGTATTGATCCTGATCGGACTTTTTGTGGGCTATCTTGCCATCAAGCCTAAACAGGAAGAAAAATAACATGATGGCTGATCGCATTAAAATGTCCGTGGTAACGTTAAAAATGACACTACTGTTATTAATTTGTGGTGTGCTAATGTCGTTTGGCAGCATGTTGTTGGTTCGGCAAATTCGGCTCGCTTTTTTTGATAACAGCGAGCCAGAGCAAACCTTGCAAACACAATTAAGCGTCAAATATAGCAAGCGGCAACCAGCTAATCTACAAGGTGCGTTTACAGCAGATTCTGTTGATGACTACGCTATTCAACGGGATGGCAAGGACACCTTCAGTCTTTTACTCGCACATTATAAAGATAGCGATAACCAACAGCACCGCACGGTATTGTTTCCTAAGAGCGCACAAGAGACCGGCCTGTTGCCAAGCTCAACCGAGTTACGCCAGGCCATTTGGCAAGCCGCCGCCAAGGCCATCAGCCAAAATACGCCTAAAGACGCGCTGATCTTGAGTTGGTGGGATGATGGCCAACGCATCCATTTTTTAAGTGGACAGGATGCTTGGCTAAACAAACCGAGCAAAGAAACCTTCATCAGTCCGGTGTGGAAAAGTTTACAGGACAATTTGTTATTGGCTACAGATGCCGAGCGCCAACAATTATCTAAAATGGCACGTTGGCTGACGATGGACAGCGACAAGGCTTTAGCAGAAATACGCACATTTTTTGGTGCATCCAGGCCAATTTATTTGCTCGTCAATAATGATTTGCTCATGCGCCTTGGTGAAATGATTGATTATGGTGGCGCACCGCTGTCATTTAACTCAAAAGTTGTACCGGCGCATGATAACTTGCATGGCGACATTTCTC
>NZ_FUKJ01000272.1 GCF_900163745.1 Crenothrix polyspora | reverse complement strand
GTTAGCAATGCCGCGAACCTCTCGCTGTTTATGGTGACATTTTCACAGTTGCTAATGCCTCAAATAAAGAGCTTGGACAGCGAAAAGCGTGCTCGACTTGAAAACCGTCTTCAGGGCGCGGAAATACACACGCCGGATTATTAATTCACTGGGCTTAAAGTCGGAAGAGTTTTTAGTGGATGACCAAATTTTCCAGGCCGCAGAAATCGGGAGAATCCATAAAAAGGCAGCTTGATTTTTGGCTATGGTGTTGTCTTATCAAATTTGCATAGCGATATTTTGAATGCTTAAGCTTTCAGTTTAATTCTGGGAATGCGGTCATCTTGACCGCATAAAACACAGAAGAACGCAGGTGAGACAACTGCTCTCCCAAGAAAATAGGCCGTGTGAGCATAGCCAAAACCTAACCGATAACGTCCCAATCCATCTTACTGGATAAACTGTGTTTATCGACAACCTTTGGGTGGGCATCGATGGCCTTTAGTTGCCGTTTTAATGATTGCATTACCGATGCAGGATCAATCGCTCGCGGAAATAATTTGGAATGTTTTTCAGGCTGTTCCAAATGCAATACCACTTTTATCGCTTTGCTTTGTAATGCTTTTTTGGCAAAAGTCTTTTCATCAGGGTTAGTGGCTTTAACTTTGGCGGCAACCAATCCGGCTAATGTATCTCTGACCTTGATGGCAATTTCATCACCAATATCCTGTGGCTTGGTGCGTTTATGTTGTCGATAATCCTTAACTTCAATCAACCAGCTTGTATTCCTAGATAGGCAAATAAAATCGACCGCTTTTGCGCCACCACAGGTATTTTGGAATTGATTACGAAAAAACGACCAATCATCGTATTTTTCAGCCAGGCAAAATACACCAAAAGTAAACTGGAGACGACCTTCCGACAATACGGTCATCAGTTGTTATCCGCATCAATAAAGCGGTCTGATTGTGCCAGCTCTTCATCCAGCATGACGAATGGATTAATGTCGTCAACCTGATTACCTTGCTGAACGGTCACACTGTCGCCCTGTTTACCCAACGCAAAATACCGTTGCGGAATATCCTTATAGTGTTTTTGACCAGACAGGATTTCTATCTCCCGTAATAAAAATAAACTGTGCGTACCAATAACGACTTGGATACCGTTTTTACATAAAAACAAAATAGCCGCAGCCACATCCTTGATTAATTTGGGATTGAGGTTGCTTTCTGGCTCATCCCAGAACAATGTATCACCGACTTCAAGGCTACCGTTTTCCAGCAAATGTAGTAAGGTTGCAATTTTTCTGATGCCTTCGGCCACCAGGGTAATTTCTCTGGATTTAGAGCCGCCGGAAACCAGATAAAATTTGCCGCCTTCTAATTTTAGCGTCCCCTCAACATCGACGGATAATTCCTTTAGGCCTTGTTTGATAAAAGCCGGTGGCATTTTTAATTTAGTTGCCGACAGGTGCAGTGCTAAATCGCGGTAGGTTTCATCAAATGCAGTTTCACGTTTTTCATAAAGTGCCAAAAAGCCTTCAAAGAAAGAAATCATTTCTTTGCTGGGTAGATAAAGCCCTTTGCCATAACTCGCATTGGTGGTTAATTTGCCCACATTACCTAAAACAATATTATCTTTTGATCGATTAGAGAACGAAAATTGCCAGGTAATATCATCAGACATAGGTGGTATTATTTCTGGATCATTAGGTGTACGAACATACAACGTCGGAATACTGCCAATCAGTGTACCGGATACGTTGCTTTTACCATCGCTGTTCGTATTAGTAAGACTGCCTAATTTATCCGGTTTAAATATATCCCGAATATGTTCTGAAAAATAGAGTTCGATTTTTTGATCATAAATAGGACTCCCACGATGATTTTTTACTAGATGATGCCAAGCATTGGAAAACAAATAACCCATCTTTAAAAGATGCGTTTTACCCGTACCATTTTCGCCAATGATAACATTTAACCCTGGCGAAAACTCCAATTCGGCTGTTTTAAAAACCGTAAAATTGCGTAGTGATAAATGCTTAATCATGGCTTATTCCCCAAACTGATCCAGACTGAATTGTTCGCCTTTGTGCCCTATTTCCAGTGAAGCCACCAAAATGGCAGACCAAGCGCCAATCAATTCGTTATACGCTCTGGCATCTTCGGCCCAGCCTTTGCGTTCGCACAGGGTGTACAGGCGATAGGCTAACTGGCGGATAGCATCGCTACGTTCTGGCATTTGGGCGATAAGGTTACCGGCGGCGCTTTCACCGTGTTGTTTTAATACCCGAATCAGTTGATGGGTGGCTTCCCAAACGGGAATACGCAGGTCATTGGCTGGCGACCAATCGTCGGGGTATTGCGGCCATTTCAATAAGCGCACTTTGCCTGCGCCGGTTTCCAGTACGCCTGCATCGGCGACACCGGCCACGCTGGTGCCTTTGGCGCGTGCTAGTACATCGGCTTTGCCAAATTCACCTTCGCTCCAGCCTTGTTCGTCAAACC
>NZ_FUKJ01000155.1 GCF_900163745.1 Crenothrix polyspora | reverse complement strand
GGCATATAAGCGTTGGACTGTAGAAGGCTGGGTAGAAATAGGCTGCTATCTTAGGGGGAGAGGATTAAAGGTGGTTCTTTCCGGCGGGGCTTTGCAAGAAGAGCTGGATTATATCGCGGCGATTGCACAAAAACTGCCTGCTGATACAGTGAATTTGGCGGGGCAAACGTCGCTGGCCCAGCTTGCCCATATTTTGGCGCGAGCGAAATTATATATTGGCCCAGATACCGGAATTACCCATTTAGCGGCTGCCACCGCTGTTCCGGTGCTTGCGCTTTATGGCCCGACCAATCCCATAAAGTGGTCGCCTTGGCCGTACTCTTTTGACCAAGATAAAAATCCTTTTAGCCGTGTAGGCTGCCAAAAAGTGAATAATGTCAGCTTGATTCAAGGTAAGGCGGATTGCGTGCCTTGCCAAATGGAAGGCTGTGAGCGGCATAGGCAGAGTTACAGCCGTTGTCTTGATACCTTGGCGGTTGAACAGGTTAAATCTTTTGTTAACCAGGTATGGGTCGGGTGAGTTTTGCCTGGCAGTGGTTACTGACTGACATGGGGTGTTATTTTAATGGATTATGATAAAAAACAAGTATCGTTTTAAGCTTCTTGCCCGATCCCCAGAAACAAACCAGTTTTGTTTTAACATGGTTTTATTGGCTTTGCCCGTGTTTGTTATTTTTTGGCTGCCTGGGGTATGGGTTTGTTTAGTTGTTATGCTATTTTTATACCATAGCTATATTAATGAATCCAACTATCTGGATGTGGTAAAACAGTTTTATAGGGTAGGTCATTACAAGTATATAGCGTACAGTTATATTGCCTACCTTGCTTTTAGTATAATATCAATATTGTTTTTTAGTAGTCCGTTGCAGTCGATAGACAATGCCTGTATTTTCCTGATATGGCTGGCAGTATCGCCGCTTATGGCAATCTTAAAGCCCAGTAGTTACGCATTAGGTTATGGTTGTTTGGCGGCTGTTGTCATGGCGTCCTTGATGGCTGCGATTCAGTTCCATTTCCTTAAAATTGACAGGCCGTATGGTACTTACGGTGCTGTATTCCCAGGAACAGGTGCCATAAAATTTGGTGATGTTTCCCTTTTAACTGGTATTCTTGCCTATATATTATTGTCTGAAAATAATCTCCGATTGTTAGGGGCGTTAGGGGCATCACTCGGATTTATGGTGTGCTTGTATGCCGGTGCGCGGGGCGGCATGTTTGCGGTATTGCTTTGTGTGCTGGTTTGGTATTGCTTTATTAAAACCCAAAAAATTGCAATAAGAAATATTTTTATTGCAATTTTTTTTGTAGGGTTCATTATTTTTATACTCAATATGTTAACGGACAATCACATATTGAGCCGAGTTAGAGTAACTATGATTGAGTTTTTAAATATTAATAAAAACAATTTTAGTACCTCAATAGGAACTCGTTTTCAGATGTGGCGGGCTGCTGTCATTATTTTTGAAAATAACCCTGTTTTTGGTGTTGGTTTAAATAATTTTGATGATGCTTTATTGGCACTTTACAAACAGCATAGTGTACCGAGGTCGATTATTATTTATTCCCATGCACATAATGAGTATTTATGTGCGCTTGCAACAGGGGGGATTGTTGGTTTTACCATAACATTGTCCTTATTCTTTTTGCCAATGAGCTTTTTTAAAACAAATTATCATGAAAGCGTGTGGGCAAAATCGGGGTTTTGGGGCGTTTGTCTGATTGTTTTTTTTGCTTTAACCGACTGTGTTTTTGATCGACGCATGACTGTTATGACTTTTATCGTATTAATTTCAATTTGTATTTCCGGTAATATGTCTAAAAATAACATGGCGACATTAAAAAATAGACAAGCTGCGCCATAAAAAATACCTGTAATTAATAATGAACTTGATATCGGTGATTGTAACCACTTATGACTGGCCGGCTGCATTAGAATTATGCTTGGAAGCCCTGTTTGTACAAAGTGACGGCGATTTTGAAATTATTATCGCGGATGATGGCTCAAATGTGGAGAATGTAGGGCAAAGTCAGTCTTTTTGTGCAAAAAGCCCTGTGCCGATTAAATATGTTCATCATGAAGATAAGGGTTTTAGGGCCGGCACAATTAGGAATAAGGCAGTTGCGCAAAGTGCCGGTGAATATCTGATTTTTCTTGATGGCGATTGCGTTGTCCGTCAAAATTTTGTCAATCGTCATCGCCAGCTTGCTGCTTGTGGCCGATTTGTTCCTGGTAACAGGGTACTGCTAAGCCAGGATTTTACTCAGGATGTTATTAGCCAACATATTCCACTGCATAAAAAAAATGGGTGCTATTTTGTTACATTAAGGTTACAAAATAAAATCAATAGAATTTTGCCTTTTTTGATGCTGCCTTTAGGTAGGCTTAGGTTATTGGAGCCTAAAAAATGGCAAAAAGCGATGACGTGTAATTTGGCGATGTGGCGAGATGATTTTTTACGCGTCAATGGCTTTGATGAGCTGTTTGAAGGCTGGGGCTATGAAGATTCTGATTTGGTTATTCGTTTGATACATGCAGGCATTCGCCGTAAAGAAGGGCGCTTTGCCATGCCTGTGCTACATCTATGGCATCCGCAAAATGACAGAAATAATCATGATGTGAACTATCAACGCTTATTAGGGCGCCTTAATCAACAAGACTTTATTCTCGCAGAAAAAGGTATATCTCAATACCTTGAGCATTAATTAACAGCAATACGAAATAGCTAACGCGCTCAATTTATCTTATACCTTTATGTCAAAATCAACTAAAGAAAGTATTGAAATATATAAACGACTATTGGTTTATGTAAAACCGCATATTGGTCTTTTTTCGATCTCCATTATGGGTTTTTTACTGTACTCAGGCACGCAAACCCTGTTTGCGGCAATGCTAAAACATATCGTTGATACCTTGCAAACGCAGTCCCGCGAAGGCATGTATTATTTGCCGTTATTGTTTAGTGGCCTGATTATGATTCATGGTATCGGGGCTTATTTGGGTAACTACTTCTTGGCAAAAGTATCTTCAAATGTGGTACACGCATTACGCTGCGAGATATTCAACCAATATACCCGTTTACCGGTTGCCTATTTTGATTCGGTTAACAGCGGTTATTTAATTTCGCGCATTACTAATAATGTTGGCGAGGTTACCAAGGCGACAACGGATGCGGTCAGAACTTTTATCCGAGAAGGTTTTACCACGATAGGATTATTGATTTATCTGTTTTACTCAAACTGGACGCTGTCATTGGTTTTTATTGGCGTAGCGCCGATCATTATTATTCTGGTTACTTATGTCAGTAAGCGGCTACGAATGTTGAGTAAGCGCATGCAAGAGTCTATGGGTGATATGACACACATTACCTCGGAATTAGTCACTGGCTGCCGCGTGGTACGCAGTTACGGCGGTGAAGATTATGAGCGCCAACGTTTTCTGGAAAGTAGTTTATATAACCGGCGGCAATCGCTAAAGCTAGCGACCACGATGGCGATTCATAATCCGGTGATGCAATTCATTATCGGTATCGCCTTGTCTATCTTGATGTATCTGGCACTGTTTTTCATGAAACAAGCCAGCGTCGGCGAATTTGTGGGTTATTTGACGGCGGCTTTTTTATTGCCCAAACCAATCAGGCAATTGAGCGATGCCAATGGCGATATTCAAAAAGGCATTGCAGCGGCGGAATCTTTATTTGAAATCCTTGATGAACCCGAAGAATCCGATGAAGGCACTTATCAGGTTGGGCGCTGTGAAGGCGGCTTGGAGTTCAGGCATCTTTCTTTTCGCTATCCAGGCGCGAATGATTTTGCCTTGAGAGACATCAGCTTTAAAATTGAACCTGGGCAAACAGTGGCTTTGGTAGGTGCGTCGGGCGGCGGCAAAAGCACACTGGCTGGATTAGTCTCACGATTTTATACCCATAACACGGGTGAAATATTGTTGGATGGTGTCGAAATAAACACCTACACACTGGCAAATTTAAGGCAACAGTTGGCTTTGGTGAGTCAGCAGGTCACTTTATTTAATGATACCATCGCCAATAATATTGCTTACGGCGCTTTGGCAGGCGCAAGTCGGGAACACATTGAGGTTGCGGCTACCGACGCTTATGCGATGGAGTTTATTGGCAAATTGGATCAAGGCCTGGATACCGAGATTGGCGAGAATGGCGTTAAGTTGTCCGGTGGGCAACGGCAGCGCTTGGCATTGGCCAGGGCCTTATTAAAAGATGCGCCGATATTGATACTGGATGAGGCAACTTCGGCGCTGGATACCGAGTCCGAGCGTTTTATACAGGCAGCGTTGCAGAATGTAATGAA
>NZ_FUKJ01000432.1 GCF_900163745.1 Crenothrix polyspora | reverse complement strand
CTACAAGACGAAAGCCTTGCCAGTATCTGTGGGTTTTATGCACTGTCGCTGGCAGAAATTGACCGTCGTTTTTTACCTGAAGCTTATCAAAAGAAGCTACCACAGCGTATACCTGGTGTGCGTTTAGGTCGTTTGGCTGTAGATTTGCGCTACCAAAAAAAAGGCTTGGGCGAATTGTTGTTAATGGACGCTATTGCACGAGCACGGCGTATCCATCAAGACGTTGGTGTTGTCGGCTTATTTGTTGATGCCATTGATGAAAACGCTTCAGGGTTTTATCGCCAATATGGTTTTTTGAATGTTCCGGACAATCCGCTTTTGCTGGTTTATCCTATAGCTTGATGCGAATCTATTAAGCCAGTGAGCTTAAGTTTAGCATTGACCGACAATGCATGCAGGTATACATTAATGTTTATATTAACTTAAGCCAAGGTAAACATTATGAGCATCTCCAGCGAAGACATTATCCCTTTTGGTCAGGTTCGGGCTAAGTTTACACAGTTGGCGGAAAAGGTTCATGCGGGGCAGGAAAAAATTATTACCCGCAATGGCGAAAGTTATATCGCTTTGGTGGCGGCGGAAAAGTTGGATTATTACCACCGACTTGAGCAGGAAAATATCCATTTATTGCTGATGCAGGAAGTGGTGCAAGGCTTGGATGATGTCGAAGCAAACCGACTGTTTGAGGTATCTGATTTACGCAAAAAGTATGGCCGTTGATTATGCCAGAGTTAGCAAACGTTAGGATTACTGCGAATTTTTCTCGTAATTTGGATGATATTGAAAGTTTTTTTGCACAGCTTAGCCAACCAAAACAGTTTGAGTCTTTACTGGATCAGCTTTTTGATACGATTATTCCCAATCTCCAGCAATTTCCTTTGATAGGCAAGGACTTTCTGGCAGAACTGCCAGGTTCTGTGGAAGGCATAACCACCTTACAGAAAATTAAGGCCAGAATGTCTGAAAACGCCAGTATTCGGCAATATACTTCCAAAGATTACCTTGTTTTGTATTTGCATAAAGATCAGGAAATTACGCTGCTTGCCATAAAACATCATAGGCAGCTTTATTTTCATGTTCGATAGGGTTTATCGCCAATATGGTTTTTTGAATACTTCAGATAACCCATTTTTGCTGGTTTACCCGATGGCTTGGTGTGTTTGTTTCATAAACCCCCCTTATACTGCGCATTATTCAGGTTTGTGGGAAGAGGCGACCAAGAAGGAATGGGTTACATGCGGGGAATTTACGGATGGATTCTGAAACGGAATAAACTCTGTCTTTTGCTGCAATAACGTAACACGCAGGTGGTTGTAAATACCTACTATTATATGTATAGTTTGAACCATGCAATTCACTTGTAACTCCATTAAAAACGAAATCAATATCCGTGATCGGTGCTTGCCGTTGTTGGCGGCGCAGGTGATGTTCAACAGCGATATGGTGGTGCGCGAAGATACGCGTAAAGCTTACCCAGAGCGGCGTTTTATTGGTTATAACACAATAGATGGGCGTTTGATGGTTGTGGTGTTTTGTATTCCAGCCGATGATCATATCCATATTATTTCCTTTAGAAAGGCGAATCGACGTGAGCAGACGAAATTTGAAAACCAAAGCTTTTGAAATTGATTGGGCGGTGGTGGATGCAGCGCCTTTAGCGGATGCGCCAGATGATGACAGCCCTGAGTTAACGGTCAGCCAGTTTGCTGAATTGCAACCTTTAGCTGAAATGTTGCCTGAGCTGAATTTGGGCAAGCAGCGGATTACAATTATGTTGGATGCAGCGGTGGTGCAAGCATACAAGGCTAAAGCCGGTGGGCGCGGCTATCAGACGCTTATCAATGATACCCTGCGCCGAGCCTTGGAGGTTGATAGTGTTAAAGAGGCGTTGCGTGAGGTGATACGAGAAGAGTTGCATCCGGTTTGATGTTTTTTGCCTTTGATGGGTAAGGATTTTCTGGCAGAACTGCTGGGTTCTGTGGAAGGTATAACTACCTTACAGAAAATTAAGGCCAGAATGTCTGAAAATGCCAGTATTCGGCAATATACCAGCAAAGACTACCTTGTTTTGTATGTGCATCAAGATTTGGAAATTGCGCTGCTTGCTGTAAAGCATTATCAGCAGCTTTATTTTCATATGTGATAGGGTTTTGTGTGGATTGAGCAGTTAAGAATGAGTGTGCGGTGCATACAGGGAATTTGCAGAGAGAATAATTGTAAATGCACTGCTTTACAGTGAAATATTCATATTGCATTTTACAGGTAGACCACTATAATATTGATGCGGGTGTTAGTCGCCCGTTTGTTATTGCTCTTTAAAAAAATTACTACGTTTGTAACCTAACGAGAAAGTGATGCCTAGAAAGTATTGTCTTTCGAAGCGAGCCTTCGGGTTCATGACCGGGCTGCGGGGTTCTGCCAAAGTGCGTGCGAATTAGCGTGCGTACCCAAGCGACCGTTGTCTGGCGTAAAGGTTAAGAGTCGTCCATATAATCAATATTTATATTCTCGCGTTCCTTTTGTTGGTCTGGCGTGGCGTTTGCCACAATTAACTTCAATCGAGGAAACAAATGCAAAATAATATTCATATTACCGTAGTAATTAAAGCAACTGAGAGCAACGATTTGCAACAGCCCCACGCTGTACAAGTTGAAAAACAAGTTGATTCGGATCAAGGTAGTAAATTGACTCGTATTGGAGCATATTTACCCTTGGCTGTTGGATTCATTAAACTTATTGATTTTATTATTGATAAGTTAAACTAACAGCTGACTCTTTAACCCATTGCTTTCATACTTTATGAAGCTAAAGCCGCATTATCCACATAATCCCATTGCCTCTATTGAGGCATTGGCGATTACTCTAGGAATCCATCCAAAACTTTTGCAAGACTTAGCAAATAAAGCTAATGATTCATATATAAATTTTACAGTTTCATCTACAAATAGAAAGGGCGAAGACAAAGATAGGCACGTTTGTGAGCCTAAGCACGAGCTAAAAAAGTTGCAAAAACGAATTAATTCCAGAATATTTGAAAAAGTCGAATATCCGAATTATTTGCAAGGTGGAATTAAGGACGAGGAAAACCCTCGTGATTATGTTGCTAATGCAACACGCCACGCTAATGCTAATCAAATTATCTGCATTGATGTTAAACAATTTTATCCCAGCATAAAATCGCAATACGTTGTTAAAGTTTTTCAATATTTCCTTAATTTCCCCCCCGATGTCTCGGAAATACTCACAAAGTTAGTCACTTATCACGGCAGGGTTCCACAAGGTGGCTGCACGTCTTCTTATATCGCTAATCTTATTTTTTACGATACTGAATATCTGTTAGTTTCTGAACTACAAAAACACGGCATCCAATATTCACGGTTATTGGACGATATAACCTTATCCACGCAAAAGAATTTCACAAAAGAACAAGAAAACTTTTACATCAAGAAAATTGCTGATATTTTCAAAAAATACGAACTCAAAATTAACAATAAAAAAACTAGGAATGAACATAGTTCTAATCCTGCTGTAAGTTTTGAAGTTACTGGACTTTGGATTGGGCATAAAAAACCAAAAGCTCGCAAAGAAGAACGGCGTTTTATTCGCCAATTGGTTTTTATGTGTGAAAGAGAATACACACAAAGTCCCTATTCTGAAAAATACCATGAACGCTGGAATGAAGCATCAGGAAAAGTAGCAAAATTACAAAGATTAGAGCACTTACAGGCTACAAAACTTCGTGAACGCCTAGGTATAATATTGCCTTTATATGACGAAAATATGCAAAGTCAAATTAATCAAGAAACAAAAAAATTGGTTAAATTATCGGCGCCTCAAAATCAACGCTTGGGAAATATTAAGCGAGTCAATATCTTAATTCATAAGCTAGGTATTTTAGCTAGAAATAACAAATCATTAGCTAACTCACTACGTTCACAAATAAATGAAGTTTATGCCAATAAACCGACTATAAAAGAAATTTGGGAATAACAATGGAGGAGCGCTATTTTGGAATTATTAAAACATTTGATGTATTCAAAGGATTTGGATTTATTCAAAGACAAAAAGGTAAAGATGTCTTTTTCTTTTATCAGGAAATTGAAGCGGACGATAAAATTTTAGCTGAAGGCGATAAAGTTAGTTTTACTGTGGAAATAAAACCTAAAGGTTTGAGAGCTTTTAAAATTCGGAAAGAGTCATAAAGTTCGCTAAAAAATGAAATGCTTTCTATCGACTAGTAAAATACTAGGAACAGCAAAGCAACCTGCATGGGGTAAAAACTATGAGCGCTATTTTTAAAACAAATCATTTTGTCAGTGTAGAAGATTATTTAGCACAAGAATTAATCACTGAAACCAAACATGAATACATAGACGGCGCTATTTATGCAATGGCCGGTGCGAGTAAAAATCATGAAAGCATTTGCGGCAATGTGTTGGCAGAAATACGCCAGCATCTAAAAAATACACCATGCCGCCCGTTTGGTTCTGACCTTAAAGTAAAAGCTGGCAACCAATTTTTTTACCCTGACGTGATGGTGGTCTGTGAGGATAAAACTGATAACGTTTACTATACAGAATCACCGCTTTTGCTGGTTGAAGTGCTTTCTAAATCCACGCGGCGCACCGATGAAACCACTAAGCGCACCGCCTATCAATCCTTGCCTAGCGTGATGGAATATGTGTTGATTGAGCAAGATTTTGTTGACGTGGAAGTATGCAGGCGTTCATCGGGCTGGATATCCCAGCATTATTTTTTAGGTGATGATGTTTGGTTTGAATCTTTGGATTTTAAGTTGGCGGTGGCAGAAATTTATCGCTGGGTTGAAAATGAAGATATCGCGTAAAGTATCTTACTTCATACAATTTTAATCCCAACATAATAAAGTTACGCTAAAATGGCCGTTATTAATAACCACTAGCGGCCACGATTATGTTCAAACAAAAAATGTCTGTTCTGTTATCGGCTTTATTGCTGAGTGCCTGCGTTACCAGTCCAACGGGCAGAAGCCAGTTTATCATGATGCCTGAAGCCCAAATTGACAACATGGGACTGCAAGCTTTTGAAACCTTGAAAAAAGACAAGCCGGTCAGCCGGAATGCCAAATATAACCGACTGACCCGGTGCATCGCCCAAGCCATTACCCGCGAAGTCGGCGGTGGTCAATGGGAAGTTGTGGTATTCAATGATAAATCCCCCAATGCTTTTGCCCTGCCCGGCAATAAAATCGGTGTTCATACCGGTTTAATTACCCTGGTTGCCAACCAAGACCAATTGGCCGCCGTCATAGGCCATGAAGTCGGCCATGTACTGGCCAAACACAGCAACGAACGCGCCTCACAAGAAATGGCAATGAGCCAGGGTCTGTCAGTAGTACAAGCCATAGCTGGTGCGCCAACCAGTGCATTAGGTCAACTGGGCTTTGGTCTGTTAGGCGTTGGCGCACAATACGGTGTCCTCATGCCGTATGGCCGCACCCAAGAAAGTGAAGCCGATATTATTGGCATTGACCTCATGGCCAAAGCCGGCTTTGATCCGCGCCAAAGTATCGACTTATGGCTGCGCATGGAACAGGCATCGCAAGGCAACCAGCCATCGGAATTTATGTCTACCCACCCCTCGCACGCCGCCCGTATCCAGGATCTGGAGCAGCACATGCCCCAGGCGATGAGCTATCTTCAGCAAGCACATGCTATGGGCAAACAACCGAGATGTTCATAACGCATGACACCTAACCTAGTCCATTTACACCCGTACCCGTTTGAAAAGCTGGCGCAGCTTAAGCATGGTATCACGCCGCCAGCCGATAAACCGCACATCGCTTTATCCATAGGCGAACCGACTCACCCTGCTCCGGATTTTATTAAAGAAGCGCTGTCGCGGCACAGTGCTGGACTCGGTATTTACCCTACCACCAAAGGCCTACCGGAACTACGTGCTGCTATTGCCGACTGGTTAGGCAGTCGCTTCAATATAACGGCTGAATTTATTAACAGTGACCGTCACATTTTGCCGGTAAGTGGGACGCGCGAAGCCTTGTTTTCTTTCGCTCAGTGTATTGTTGATCCAACCGGAAAACCGGTGGTTATCATGCCCAATCCCTTCTACCAGATTTATGAAGGCGCAGCATTGCTGGCCGGCGCTGAGCCATATTTTTTAAATACCCTGGAAGCTTCCGGTTATTTACCGGATTTTGACAGCGTACCCGAACCTATCTGGCAACGCTGCCAACTGATTTATATCTGCTCACCGGGTAATCCTAGTGGCGCTGTAATCAGCCAAAGCGAGCAGGAAAAATTGATCCGTTTGTCGGAAAAATACAATTTCATCATCGCCTCGGACGAATGTTACAGCGAGTTGTACGATGATGAAGCCAAGCCACCCATTGGCTTACTGCAAACTGCTTACGCTATGGGCAATACAGATTTTAAGCGTTGTGTGGTGTTCCATAGCCTGTCCAAACGCTCCAACGTGCCTGGATTGCGGTCGGGGTTTGTCGCGGGTGATGCTGATATTCTGCAAGCGTATTTTCAATACCGCACTTACCAAGGCTGCGCCATGCCGTTACCGACGCAATACGCCAGCATCAAGGCGTGGCAGGATGAAAGCCATGTCTTGGAAAACAGAGACCTGTACCGTGAAAAATTTACTGCCTTCATCAGCCTTCTGGAAAATGTTTGCGAGATACACAAGCCGTCCGCAAGTTTCTATGTCTGGCTAAAAACCCCCATTAGCGATACTGATTTTGCACAACAGCTATACGCGCAAGAAAACATTACCGTGCTGCCGGGCAGTTATTTGTCACGCGACTGCGCCGGTATCAATCCCGGCGCGAACCATGTCAGAATTGCCCTGGTCGCACCATTAGCCGAGTGCATCAAAGCCGCCAACCGAATTCACAACTTCCTTACCACTTTACAATAAAAAACCATGACGCACTTAGAAAACACTATTAACGCTGCCTTTGAACAACGCACCGACATCACTCCAGCCAATGTTTCTGCCGAAATCCGTGACGCGGTCGCAGAAGCTATCAACCTATTGGACAGCGGCGCTGCCCGCGTTGCCGAAAAAATCGACGGCGAATGGATCACAAACCAATGGCTGAAAAAAGCCGTGTTATTGTCATTTCGTATCAACGAAAACCGGATGATGGATGGCGGCAATACCCGTTATTACGATAAAGTGGAATGCAAGTTTTCTAACTACTCAGAAGACGATTTCGCTAAAGCTGGCGTGCGCGTTGTGCCTAATGCGGTGGCGCGTCGTGGCTCTTACATTGCCCCAGGCGCTATTTTAATGCCGTCTTATATCAACATTGGTGCTTATGTCGACAGCGGTACGATGGTGGATACCTGGGTAACGGTAGGTTCTTGCGCACAAATTGGTAAAAACGTGCATTTGTCAGGTGGTGTCGGTATCGGCGGCGTATTGGAACCTTTACAGGCCAACCCGACTATTATTGGTGACAACTGCTTTATCGGTGCACGCTCCGAAGTTGTGGAAGGTGTGATTGTTGAAGATGGCTGCGTGATTTCTATGGGCGTATACATCGGCCAAAGCACTAAAATCTACAACCGCATGACCGGTGAAGTCAGCTATGGCCGCATTCCGGCAGGTTCTGTGGTGGTTTCCGGCAATCTGCCCTCTGCTGATGGCAAATACAGTCTGTACTGTGCGGTCATCATCAAGCAAGTTGACGAAAAAACTCGTAGCAAAACCGGCATTAATGAGTTGTTGAGAGATTAATAATGCAAGTTGAGACGTAAGATTTTACGTCTCAACGCTATCTCGGCACAAAGAGCATAAAGCTTGCATGGCTAAAAGCTACGGCTATCAATTTAAAGCGGGATACATC
>NZ_FUKJ01000269.1 GCF_900163745.1 Crenothrix polyspora | reverse complement strand
ACTTTTGGTTTTCGTGGATAAATAAGATTTCATTTGGGATATTCTTTTGTGGAAATCACCTAACGACCATGACTTGTTTTTCTGTATGTATTCACTTCCCTCTTTAGAAAATGGGGGAGAGTTTACGAGGGGTGGAGGGGGATTTATTTAAAAAATCTCCCTTTATGCCCTTTGGGTACTAACCCCTCTTTTTCAAAGAGGGGACTGAATGATTACGTTTTTCTTTGACATAATGACTCCGACTTCTCTTGAATTTATAAGACAGCCAAGTCCAAGTCACGCTGAACCAATACAAGTTGTCGATCCCTTTGCTATTTGTTATTCCGCGCATCAAGGCGCGGAATGTCTCTGGCAATAAACAAAGCCGGATCGATTTTGGTGTTGTTCAAATAAATATTCCAGTGCAAATGCGGGCCGGTTACGCGACCGGTTTTGCCAACCGTGCCTAAAATATCACCTTGCTTAAGCTGTTGTCCTGGTTTTACATCGATTTCTGTCATGTGAAAATAACCCGAAATTAAACCTTGGCCATGATCGAGGAAAACGGTATTGCCATTGTAATAAAAACTGCCGGTATCAATAACCCGCGCAGCAGCGGGTGCTTTGATTGGGGTACCGGCACTGGCGGCAATGTCCAGGCCACTGTGTGGATCTTTGGGTTGCTTGTTGAAAAAACGTTTCAGGCCAAACAGGCTACTAAGCCGTCCATCTACGGGTGGGATAAAATCGGTATCCACGGTGGCCTGTTCTGTCCAAGTTGATAGTGCTCTTTCGATAACAGCCCGATCATCGCTGATACGCTTTTCATCGGCGGCACTGGGGTTGACCATGCGCTTATTTTTAATCTTTAAATATTGTGCCGGATATTTTTTATCGCTGATCTGGAAAGAAATAGACGTGTCGCCTTTGGGCGTTTTTACGGTGATGTTCTGTGGACCCACTTTGGCATCCAGCGGTATGCCGACCAACGCCAGCCATTTAAGATCCTGTTGTGTTA
Organism: Crenothrix polyspora; assembly: GCF_900163745.1. Lineage (GTDB taxonomy): Bacteria > Pseudomonadota > Gammaproteobacteria > Methylococcales > Methylomonadaceae > Crenothrix > Crenothrix polyspora_B. The sequence continues at coordinate 677 of NZ_FUKJ01000269.1, read as the reverse complement.
CCAGCACGCGATGGTTTTGATAAAACACCTGTGGCATGGGCGTTTTAGAATCACCTACCGGAACGTGGACTATGCCGCCAGGCACGGCCAGTTGTTCGGGCAAGGTTGTTGCCGACGCGCAAACCGGCAATATCGAAAGGAACAGTAAGCGTTTAATCATGGCTAATATCCTTAATTTGGCTGGTGAAGTGGCCTTGTGCAAGACGAATTTGAATCATATCACCAATTTTGACCTGTTCGGTAGAGCGGATCAGCCCGCCAGACAGATGATGGCTGGCGATAGCATAACCTCGGTTAAGTGTAGCCAATGGGCTAAGCGTGTTCAAAGTTTGACTGGCGTTTAACAACTGCTGTTCTCGCTGTTCCAGCGTGTACTGTATGGCTTGGATGAGGCGATTTTCCAGATAAACCTGCCGTTGCTTATGGCTGTTGATAAGGGCAGTCGGCGCATATTGCCACAATTTGGCGGTTTTCATGTCAAGAATACTGCCGCAAGCACGTAGTTTTGTTTGTAATACACGGTACAATCGTCCTTCCAGATCATCAACGCGTTGGGTATTAGTCAGCAATTTTTGCCTGGGATGTTGGGATTGTAAATGCTTAACTAATCCGTTTAGTAACTGCCGTTGATAGGCTAATTTACGCAGTAACAGCTGCTTTAACCGCGACTCAATAGC
>NZ_FUKJ01000300.1 GCF_900163745.1 Crenothrix polyspora | reverse complement strand
CATCAACAGCCGTGAGGCGCAGGAGGCGGATGATATTCTGCGCCGCTGTGTACACTGCGGATTTTGCAATGCCGTTTGCCCCACTTATCAACTGCAAGGCGACGAGCGCGATGGCCCGCGTGGCCGCATTTATTTATTGAAGCAAGTGTTTGCAGGTAAGGTGATTACCGAAAAAACGCAATTTCATCTCGACCGCTGTTTAACGTGTAAAAGCTGCGAAACCACCTGCCCGTCAGGTGTTAAATTCGGACGTTTGGCCGATATAGGCAAAAACGTAATTGAACAACAGGTACGTCGTTCATGGACTCAGCGCCTGTTAAGACAAGCCCTGATGTGGAGCTTGCCTTACCCTCAGCGATTTAAACCGTTGTTGCAATCAGGTCGTTTAGTGCAGCCTTTGCTACCTGCAAAGCTAAAAAACAAACTGCCGGCACAACGTCCCTGCCCTGTTTGGCCATCTGCTCGCCATCCACGCCGTGTGTTACTACTGGAAGGCTGTGTTCAGCGGGGCTTAGCGCCGCATATTGATGCGCTCACCGCCAGCGTTCTGGATCAACTAGGCATCAGTGCCATACGTCAGCCTAACGCAGGCTGTTGTGGCGCGTTGAATTATCACTTGAGCGATCATAACGGGGGACTAGATTTTATGCGCCGGATGCTTGATGCCTGTTGGCCACAGATTGAAGCCGGTGTAGAAGCCATTATTATGACCGCCAGCGGCTGCGGCATTATGCTGAAAGATTATGTGCATTTACTGCATGACGATCCGGTTTATGCGCAGAAAGCCGCGCATTTTTCAGTATTGACTCGTGATTTAAGCGAGGTATTACGCATCGAGGATCTAAGTGCCTTAAAAATCCAGCCCCGTAAACTGGCTTTTCAATCGCCCTGCACTTTGCAACACGGCCAACAGCTTAACGGTGTTGTTGAAGAGATACTACGCCGCTTAGGTTTTGAATTAACTATTGTTACGGATGCTCACCTGTGCTGTGGTTCTGCAGGTACTTACTCTATTTTACAACCCCAACTTTCCAAACAGCTGCGTGCCAATAAATTACAGCAATTGCAAAATGGCCAGCCTGACTTGATTGCTACCGCCAACATTGGTTGTTTGCTGCATTTACAGGAAAAATCCGATGTACCCGTAGTGCATTGGGTTGAGTTGTTGGCGGCGGGATAACGTGCCCATAATCACCGTAATCGCTATTTACGCCATACTTCGCTAAGGCGGCGATCACGGCCACAAGTAAATCGATAGAACTTATAGGTTTTTGGATTTTTTAGGTAGTAATCCTGGTGGTATTCTTCAGCAGGAAAAAAGTTTCCGGCTTGCTTAATTGAGGTGGCAATCAATTTGTCGAAAAATTTTTCTGTGATTGCTGCTTTTGAGGCTTCAGCAAGTTGTTTTTGCTCCGCATTCCGGTAAAAAATGACTGATTTGTATTGTTCGCCGTCGTCACAAAACTGACCCTTGTTATTAAACGGATCTACGTTATGCCAAAAAACATAGAGTAGTTTCTCATAGCTGATTTTAGAAGGATCATAAGTGACCTGCAGCGCTTCCGAATGGCCTGTTTTACCGTTCGAAACGTCTTTGTAAGTTGGATTTTCGGTATGTCCACCGCTGTAACCCGACACCGTTTTGATAACGCCAGGTAAATCATCGAAAGGCGGCTCCATACACCAGAAACAGCCACCCGCAAAAATCGCTACCTGTGGTTTATCAACAGCACTACTGT
>NZ_FUKJ01000263.1 GCF_900163745.1 Crenothrix polyspora | reverse complement strand
GGCGCAACCGGCAGCGAAGGTGTCCAGGGTGAAACGGGCGCTAAAGGTAGTGTTGGCACTAAGGGCGAAGCTGGCAAGCCTGGTGATAGCACTACAGTGATCGTCACCCCCCCCGCAGAACCTGCAAACTAAATGGATTACTCACGTTACAGACAGGAGTCGAGCAGTCCTTAGATGCAATAAGGCTGGGTATTTTTACAAGGTGTTTTTTATAACGTAAATGCAAAATCTAATGACATTGTGTCAAGTCTTAGTAATGATGTTTGCCACCCCTTGCTGGGTGGCGAACAAGTAACTTACGACAAACGGTTAAGCTTTGTTGAGACCCCGCCTTAGTTGGTAACCTATTTACCGATTCCAATAATCAGTTAGCTTCTGATGTCGAAATGAATCATTTATTTTTGATCCATATCAAAGCTAAATCTAAAAATTATGTGAGAATAATCCTGCCTTAATTTTTCAACTCATTGTTTTTAGTGTAGCTCGCCTTAGTGGATGGCCAAAGCTTCGATGATAACAATACCTCGGTTATGTGCGCTATCAAACAGACAACAAAGCAATCTCGCCGTATTCTTGAACCACGAGACCATAGCCTTGCATGCACTCCGGTTTACTGATACGAAATAGTATGTGTACCGCGTCAAGTATCGCTGCTGCCTATGTCCGTGTGTGATGGTATTGATCGTCATACCCCTTCTGAATGAGAGAAATGCAAATGAATAAGCACAACATTGTAAGCACCTGGGAACAATTTAAAAACGACATCAAAGATCAGTGGAGTTGGCTTAGCCATGACCAATTGGGTCTGATCGATGGTAAACAGAATTATTTTACGGGTAAGCATCATAAAAATAGCTATGTGACTGATACCGTCGAAGCTGAAAAACGGCTCTCCGACTGGCAAAAACGCCAACGGGACAAGATGCGTAATCAAAACGAACAAATCATGGGCTAGTGTCATTATTTTGTCCTGGCTGTTTGTCTGCCAATTCAACTTTATTCATTTGGAATACATCCATGAATCAACTCCTCCCTGAAAACATGCATTCCACCGAGATAGCTTTGAAAAAGCACAAGCTGCCAGGCTTAACGTATGACTATGCTGCGCTAGAACCCATTATCGATTCACGTACCATGCTGCTGCATCATGATATTCATCATGGTGGGTATGTTGAAAAACTGAATGCGGTGCTGGAAAATTTTCCTGAGTTTCATCATTACTCGGCATTGTGGCTGCTGTGCAATCTGGAAAAATTGCCTAAAGAAATCAGGGTTGCCGTTCGCCACAATGCCGGAGGTCACGTCAATCACAGCATGTTATGGCGCTCCATGAAGCCAGGTATTGTGTGTGAACCTAATGGGCTGCTTCGTGAAGCCATTAATCGTGGCTTTGGTAGTGTCGCTAAGTTTAAGGCTAGATTCGAAGCAGAGGGTGCCAAGCTGTTCGGGTCAGGGTGGGTATGGCTGGTTAGAACGCCGCAGAATGGCTGCAAGCTAGACGTTATCACCACATCGGGTCACGATAATCCGATGATGCAGGATTGCTTTCCATTGTTAGTGAACGATGTATGGGAACACGCTTATTACCGGCACTATGAAAATCGTCGACCCGACTATTTGAATGCCTGGTGGTCGGTCGTTAACTGGGCAGAGGTAAGACATCGTTTTGAACTGTCCGAAAAACCGGTAGAGGAAATTTGGGCAGAAGAGGAAGTACTTTTTCTTGCGACCCAAAATGAATAGCTTTCACTAATACCCCTGTGTGCGAAGGCAACAATGCCAGCACACAGAATTAGGTTTAACGGAGTAGTGCCGTTCCGCTGCATGTACCCAGTAATAAGGTCAAAATAAAATGAATAAAATAATATTAGCAGTCCTGTTTGTTTCTGCTTTGCCTGCGATAGCCGCAGCTAGTGATAGTGATTCGGCAACAGCAACAGAGCCTGCGGATATTCAGCATTGAATGAAAAAATAAAGCGCTAAAGTTCAAGGTTCTACCCAATGGTCTTACCATTAAAATTAAGGAAAAATGCCCTCTCCTGCTGGACGACTGCATAAATACAGGGGCAGTTGGGGTGAGGAGAATAAAAAAGGGTGAATTTCATGGACGGTTGTTGACCGTCCATTTTTACTAAACAGAGAGGTGTGATATGACAGAAACAGGTAAATTAGCCTACGCCATTATTGGTGTTTTCGTAATAGGTTTTGGGTTGGTGGGTATCAACAAAATGGATCCGTCGGATGAGCAAAAAGAAGGCGCGGCCATGGTGAGAAATTATGTGGCTTTACAAACCATGTCGAATCAAAAATGCCCGCCAGCTATCAAGGATGCGACCGGTGAGCAAGTTTATTTCCCTTCAGAAACAGAGACCGATAGAGATACCTTTATCACTCAAAAATGGATAGGTGAAAAAGGCTTTAAAACAGCTAGCTG
>NZ_FUKJ01000387.1 GCF_900163745.1 Crenothrix polyspora | reverse complement strand
GCATCCACCTGCGCCAGCTTGCGGCGTAGCGGCTCAACCTTACGAATACCACAGCACTCATGATGGCCGTCTTCATAAAAACTGAACAAACCTTTGGATTTTACAAACTCATCCAAACGTACCCGATCCGGCGTTAACACCTCAATGTCGATTTGGTAATGTTTTCTGACTTTTTCGATAAAGCGGTAGGTTTCAGGGTGCAAGCGTCCGGTATCCAGACAAAACACCTGTATGTCTTTCCTTATTTTGGTCGCCAGATCAATCACCACAACATCTTCCGCACCGCTGAAAGAAATGGCGATATTATCAAATAACTCCAGGGCTTTTTTCAGGATGATCCGTGGGTTTTTGTCGCTAAGTTCGGTTTGTAACTGCGCTATATCAATCGTAGACATAATTATTTTTGGGAAAAATACTGTTTAAGAAAATCATCGAACGACAGGCTATCCTTGCTTTCGATGTCTTTTTGTTTGGCGAGCGATTGCTCAGCCAACTGGTTAAATTTTTCAGCGGTTTCGCTATCGAGTATGCGTTGCTTAAAAAACTGGGCATGTTCGGCAGATTTCTGCAAACCAAAACGGGCAAACGGTTGGCGGGTTTGTTGCATAACCGCTAACATCTGTGCCGACGGTGTCAAATCTGGGTTACCTACCCGTTGCCGCTGATAATTCAACGCAGCTTCGTAAGGTTTGCCAGCAAGATCCTGATCAAGAATAGTACACACCGGCAGCATGGAATCCACAATATCATGCGCCCAATCCTGTAACAAAATTTGCTCGGCACCTTGTTTTAGCAGTAAACCCAACTGTCTACCTCTATTGGCCACCGCCAACTGGTTGGCGTTATTAATCTGATGATCGTGCTCGGTAAACGGCGGGCTGTCTTTTAACAGGCACGTCAGCAGCAACGCCTCGACAAAACGCGCCGTATGTTCACCAATACCAATATGCTGAAACACATCCAGATCCAAAGAGCGCATTTCCACATAACGTACACCGCGCCGCTTCAGCGCCAAGGTAGGTTTTTCGCCGGATTGGGCAATTTGTTTGGGGCGCATGGTGCTGTAAAACTCGTTCTCAATTTGCAGAATATTGCTGTTGAGCTGACGGTATTCGCCATCGACAAAAACACCGATTTTTTCATATTCCGGATAGGGGGTGGCAATGGCCTTGCCCAGGCTGTCTACATAACCGGCCAACGAGTTATAATCAATTTTTAAATTGCCCTGATTCTTACTTTTATAGCCAATATCACTCATACGCAACGAAGTGGCATAAGGATGATACAGCGTGCCCCTATCAAATTCCTCAAATTGCGCCATAAGACTGGGTCGACTTTTGAAGAAGTTTTTGCATATCGCAGGCGATGCGCCAAATAAATATAAAATGATCCAACCTACCCGTTTAAAATTTCTCACCAGGCCAAAATAGCTATCAGAAGTAAATTGTTCCAGGGTTAGCGTTGATTTCTCTTGCGCCTGTAAAACCGGCCATAAAGCTTCCGGCACGGAATAATTAAAATGAATGCCGGCAATCGCTTGCATAGTTCTGCCATAGCGATGCCACAGACCATGACGGTAAATATGCTTCATGCGGCCAATATTGGACGACCCGTAACGGGCAATCGGAATATTGTCATCGCCATCAATACCGCAGGGCATACTGGTGTTGAGCAGGATTTCATTGTCCAGATGATCATAGACAAACTGATGAATATCTTGCAAAGCATCGAGGGTATCTCTAACATCGGCAAACGGCGGCGTGATGAGTTCAATTAACGCTTCGGAATAATCGGTGGTGATAGTCGGGTGAGTCAGCGCCGAACCTAGCGCATGGGGATGCTCAGTTTGAGCAATCAAGCCCGCTTTGTTAATACGCAAACTTTCTTTTTCAATGCCTTTAAGCCCGCCACAGATCAGCTGTTGCTTGCCATTACCCTGAAGTTGATTCAGCCGAGTTAAAACAGTCGTGTTTGATTGCGTCATGGCGTAGGTGGTGTTCCCTGAAGTCCTGTAAAATCTAGCTATTATAGTGGCATAACGCTAATTAGAGAAAACACGCGGAGACTCAATGCTCAACGAAGCACACAGAATACTCAAAACCGTATTCGGTTATGACCAGTTTCGCGGCCATCAGCAAGCGGCAATTGAACACCTGATCGCAGGGCAAGATGCCCTGGTGCTAATGCCTACCGGCGGCGGCAAATCTTTATGCTACCAAATCCCCGCCTTAATACGGCCAGGTGTGGGTATCGTGATTTCACCGCTGATTGCCCTGATGCAAGATCAGGTCAGCGCCCTTTTGCAATTGGGCGTTAAGGCGGCGTTTCTCAATTCCACCTTGTCACTGGATGAAAGCCGCCGCATAGAACAACAGCTCATCAATGGCGAAATTGATTTGCTGTATATCGCACCAGAACGCCTGACTGCACCGCACACGCTAGCCTTGTTTGCACGCATCCAGATTGCCCTGTTTGCCATTGATGAAGCGCATTGTGTGTCGCAATGGGGACATGATTTTCGTGTCGATTATCTACAGTTGTCCATGCTGCACGAACGTTTCCCGACGATTCCGCGCATCGCCTTAACCGCCACTGCTGACGATAAAACCCGCGAAGAAATCAAACTGCGCTTAAGCCTGACGCACGCACGGCTGTTTTTAAGCAGCTTTGATCGCCCGAACATCCGCTACGCCATTGTACAAAAACGTGAAGCCCGCCAGCAGTTGATGAGCTTTATCCAAACCGAACATCAAGGCGACTCGGGCATTGTCTATTGCTTGTCGCGTAAAAAAGTGGAGGAAACCGCCGCCTGGCTGACCGGTAACGGTGTTAGGGCATTGCCGTATCATGCCGGCATGGATGCTAGGCTACGCGCCAAACATCAGCACGAATTTTTAATGAATGACAATTTGATTATGGTCGCCACCATCGCATTTGGTATGGGTATCGACAAGCCGAATGTGCGTTTTGTGGCGCATCTGGATTTACCGAAAAGCCTGGAAGCCTATTACCAGGAAACCGGCCGTGCCGGTCGTGACGGACTGCCCGCCAATGCCTGGATGACCTATGGCTTGCAGGATGTCATCACCTTACGGCGGATGCTGGCGCAATCTACGGCAGATGAAGCCCATAAACGCATTGAATACCATAAACTCGATGCCATGCTGGCGCTTTGTGAGCAAGTCAGCTGTCGTCGTCAGGCCTTGTTGCGTTATTTTGGTGACACGCTGGAGCAGCCGTGTGGTAATTGCGATACCTGTTTAGAACAGGTGGACACCTGGGATGGTACGGTTGCGGCGCAAAAAGCCTTGTCGTGTATCCACCGTACTGGCCAGCGCTTTGGCAGCGGCTATCTGATTGAAGTATTATTGGGCAAAACCTCCGAGCGTATGATTAAATCTGGCCATGACAAGCAATCCACCTTTGGTATCGGCAAAGATTTGGCCGAGCAGCAATGGCATTCGGTGTTCAGACAACTGATTGCCCGTGGTTTGGTGGCCGTCGATTTTGACAACTTTAGTGTATTGCGTTTAACCGGTGCCTGTAGGCCAATATTACGTGGCGAGCAACTGCTGATGTTACGTAAAGATCAACCAACAGAGTCCAAGCAAAAAACCAGGTATTCTGGCCAACGCTTCGACAAGCACAATGCCTTATGGGATGCCTTGCGCGAAAAACGTCGCGAGATTGCCGAGACGCAAGATGTACCGGCGTATGTTATTTTTCATGATGCTACCTTAATGGCGATGATGGAAGCGCGGCCTAGAAATTTACAAGACATGGCCAAAATATCCGGTATCGGCGTACACAAACTGGAATTGTACGGCAACACGTTTTTAACGGTGTTAAACCAGTTTAAGGATATTGATGTACCTAAAATGGCGGTAGCTACAGGGCTTTCAGATACGGCTCGCGATTCTTTCGAGCTATTCAAGGCAGGTCTCAATGTAGAGCGCGTTGCCAAACAACGGGGACTGAAAGAAACCACTATTTATGGTCATCTGGCGCAGGTGTTGGCACAAGGTAAGCTGGTGTTAACAGACGTTCTGGATGTACCAGAACAGGAAATAAAATACATACAAGATACGTTAATCAGTCTGCCGGAAGAAGATAGAATTGGTATTAAACCCTTATTCGAAAAGCTTGATGGCCAGTACAGTTACGATATTTTACGTTGTATTAAGGCGGCCTGGGATTATCAGTTGTTGTAGCTTATTGCCATTAAATGGGATCGTTCGCAAAACAAACCGTCAGTAAAGTATAATTTGATTCGCTCAAATCCTTAGACACTTTAAAACCGAACAGCTTATGTGCGACAAACCAGGCCATTTTATTTACTCCCAACAGAGACATTACCAATAGTTGCGTTATCCAAATCAAATACGTTATAGTTTGTTGAAAAATTCCTTTGTTTTGTAAACAATTTTTAGGCGGCTACAAGTCGCTTCAGTGCATCATTGTTATCCTGCGGCTTAACTTCAGTTGTAGACCATAACAACATGATTCGCGAAAGCCATAATAGCGCAACCCAACGCATTCCTGGATTGCAACCCCTTATTTCCGTTGTAAAATGATCACTGCCGGTTAAACTGGATGATAGCTAAGCAATTTAAAATCCAATCTATTATCCTTTATTTTGACGCGCAACCGCCTTTGGTGCGGTACGGCTTGGCTATGCTGGCCGTTGCTATCGCCGCTACAGCGACACAACATATTCCGGTGATTGGCGAACGGGCAGCGTTCTTGTTGTTTTTTTTCGCGATTATCCAGGCCACTTTCTGGCTTGGAC
>NZ_FUKJ01000261.1 GCF_900163745.1 Crenothrix polyspora | reverse complement strand
AAATTTTATCTATATTAGCCTATAAGTCTTGAATAATGGTGTTATCTTTTTTACGGGTTGCCTTATTAAACATGGGTTGGATTTTGCTGATGCTGAAGAGGTGCTTGAATCAGTTTATCGCCTTGATCTATTGACTAGCCGAAACGATGAGAGACGTGTTCAATCTATTTCATACGCATTAGGATTTTTGGCTGTGTTGACGGTAGTTCATGTTAAACGTGATAATTCAACACGGATTATTAGCTTTCGCCGTGCAGGCAATAACGAAAGAGAGGTGTACTATGACTGGCTCAAAAACAAATACAATGAGTCGTGAAGAGGTTTTAGCAGCTATCCGCAACCTACCAGAATCAGCAAATTTTGTCTGGGATGGCATTGACGAAGACGATCGCCCCGCAACAAAAGAAGAATTGCTCGCTGGCATTGTAGCAATGGAAACACGGCGTGGCAGACCTAGCGGTTCTGACAAAACACAGATTGCGTTACGAGTTGATAACAGTGTATTAGAGGCTTTTCGGGCGACCGGTAAAGGTTGGCAAACCCGCATGAATGATGCGTTGAAAGAATGGCTTAAAGAACATGCCGCATAATTGAAACCACCCCCGCAAGACTATGAACAAGAATTGCTGGCTTAAAGTCCTATACCTAAATCTTGGGAGTTAATATGAAAGTCGGCTTTATCGGTTTAGGTGGCATGGGTGTGGGCATGGCCACTAATCTGGCCAAGGCGGGATTGTTAACGGCAATCTACAACCGCACCACCGAAAAAGCACAAAATTTGGCGAAGGCTTTGGGTGTTATCGCAGTTGCTCAGCCTGAGGATTTGGCTGCTCAAGCTGACGTGGTCTTTTTATGTGTCTCTGCTGATTCAGATGTGCTAGAAATGGTGAATGCTATCGCGACAACCATCAAATCGGGGGCAATTGTGGTGGATATGTCCACGGTCAGCAGCGATACAGCACAACAAGCAGCTAAAATCTTAGCCGGGAAACAAGTGGAATTCCTTGATGCACCGGTTTCAGGTGGTGTGGAAGGCGCTAAAAATGGCACGTTGGCGATGATGGTCGGTGGTAGCGAGGTAGCCTTGCAGAAAATAACGCCTATCCTGCAAGCGATGGCAACGCGCATTATGCACATGGGTGCAACGGGCGCTGGACAGGCAACCAAGGCGGTCAATCAAGTTATGTGTGCAGGTATTAATCAGGCGGTAACGGAAGCGTTGGCGTTTGCACAGGCGCAAAACTTACCGCTGGAAAAGGTAATCGAAGTGATTGCAGGGGGCGCAGCAGGCAACTGGTTTTTAGACAAGCGCGGCTTAACCATGACTAATGGTACGTTTGAACCTGGCTTTAAGCTACATTTACACCACAAAGATTTAAAGATCTGCCAGCAAATGGCTGAGCAAATTGGTTTTGCGTTGCCACTGTCTGATATGACGGTAACGCATTACGCAGAATTGATGGCACAGGGTTTTGGTGATAAAGATATTTCGGCCTTGTATCGCCTAAAAAACCAGCCGGATAGATAGATATTGCAATTGCCTGTTATTACTTGTAAAATTACCTGTTATATTCGTAATAGTGACATTGTGTCATTTTTTACGTTAAAAATTTCAAGCACTGTTTTAGCAGTGCTTTTTTATTTAGAACCTTGAGCTTTGATAGAAAATGCCCGTAATTACCCTTCCTGACGGTTCCCAACGACACTTTGACAGCGCTGTCACCGTGATGGATGTTGCGCGTTCCATTGGAACCGGTTTAGCTAAAGCAGCTTTGGCCGGTAAAGTGGATGGCAAGCTGGTCGATGCCAGTGCGGTCATCGACAACGATGCCAGCCTGCAAATTGTCACTGCGAAAGATGAAGACGGCGTTGATGTTATCCGCCATTCAACTGCGCATTTAATGGCGCAAGCCGTTAAACAACTGTTTCCTGATGCACAGGTGACGATCGGCCCTGTCATTGAAAACGGTTTTTTCTATGACTTTTCCTACCACAGGCCGTTTACACCCGAAGACTTGGTCGCGATTGAAGACAAGATGCAAAAACTGGTTGCCGAAGATTTGGCGATTAGCCGTTCCGTTATGTCCAGAGATAATGCGTTTGCATTTTTTAAGGCGCAGGGCGAAGCCTACAAAGCTGAGATCATTGAATCTATCCCAGCCGATCAAGATTTATCCTTGTATGCGCAAGGCGGCTTTACCGATTTATGTCGCGGCCCGCATGTTCCCAGTACTGGTAAACTGACAGCATTCAAATTAATGAAAATAGCCGGTGCTTATTGGCGCGGCAATTCTGACAATGAAATGCTGCAACGTATCTACGGCACAGCCTGGGGCGATAAAAAAGACTTGCAAGCCCATTTGCACCGATTGGAAGAAGCAGAAAAACGTGATCATCGCAAGTTAGGCAAGGCACTGGATTTGTTCCACAGCCAGGAAGAAGCGCCCGGCATGGTATTTTGGCACGAGAAAGGTTGGATAATTTATCAGCAAGTCGAGCAATACATCCGCGACAAATTGCGTGTCAACGGTTACGGTGAGGTTAAAACCCCGCAGTTGGTGGACCGTTCGCTTTGGGAAAAGTCCGGCCATTGGGACAAATTTGGCAGCATGATTTTCACCACGCATTCCGAAAATCGTGATTACGCCATCAAGCCGATGAACTGCCCGTGCCACGTCCAGATTTACAATCAGGGCTTAAGAAGTTACCGCGACTTGCCGATCCGTTTGGCAGAATTTGGCTCGTGTCATCGTAACGAGCCATCTGGCACATTGCACGGCTTGATGCGCGTGCGTAACTTTGTGCAGGACGATGCTCATATTTTCTGTACCGAGTCGCAAATTCAGGACGAAGTCTCTGCATTTATCGACATGCTGTTTGATGTTTACAAAGATTTCGGTTTTGAAGACGTAATTATCAAATTATCGACACGTCCTGAAAATCGCGTCGGTGACGATAGCGTGTGGGACAAGGCAGAAAGTGCGCTGGAATTGGCACTGAACACCAAAAATTTAAAGTGGGATTTGCAGCCTGGCGAAGGTGCGTTCTATGGGCCAAAAATTGAGTTTTCCCTGAAAGATTGCATAGGCCGTGTTTGGCAATGCGGTACCATTCAAGTGGATTTCTCCATGCCTGGACGCTTGGGAGCCAGCTATATTGACGAAGACAGTTCGCGCCAAGTACCGGTTATGCTACATAGGGCTATACTGGGATCGCTGGAACGCTTTATCGGCATTTTGATTGAGCAGCACGCCGGAACTTTCCCTGTTTGGCTGTCGCCCGTGCAAGCAGTGGTGTTAAATATTGCTGATCGACATGCCGATTACGCTGTAAAAATCCACAAAGCGCTAGAGCAACAAGGCGTACGGGTAAAAATAGACTTGAGAAATGAAAAAATCGGGTTTAAAATCCGCGAGCATTCCATGCAGCGTGTGCCATACTTGTTGATTGTGGGTGATAAAGAATTGGAAACCAACACCATTACTGTGCGTACGCAGAAAGGTGAAGATTTAGGAAGTCTGTCAATCAGTGAGTACACCGAAAGGTTGAAAGTAGAGATTGCAGATAGAAAATAAAACAATACTGGAGGATTAAGATATCGCTGCTAAAAAAGATGAAACGCGCCTGAACGATGCCATCACCGCAAGACGGGTGAGGGTAACGGGTGTAGACGGTGAGGCATTGGGAATAATCTCAATAGATGAAGCTAGACAAGTTGCCTATGCTGCTGATTTAGATTTAGTAGAAATATCGCCAAACGCGGATCCTCCTGTTTGTAAGATAATGAACTACGGCAAGTTCCAGTTCGAGCAAAACAAGAAACTGGCCGTTGCTAAAAAGAAGCAAAAGCAAATTCAGGTGAAGGAAATTAAGTTCCGGCCTGGTACAGACGAAGGCGATTTTCAGGTAAAACTGAAAAGTTTGACCAAGTTCTTAAACGATGGCGATAAAACTAAAATTACCGTGCGTTATCGTGGTCGAGAAATGGCGCATCGCGAGATCGGTATGGATGTGCTGAAACGTCTGGAAAAAGAACTTGAATTGATTGCGCTTGTTGAACAGTTCCCCAAAATGGAAGGTCGCCAGATGGTTATGGTGATGGCTCCCAGGAAGAAAAAATAATATCATAACTCAATTGCTGACGCATGATTGGACGGATTAAACGGATTTTTTCTGTTTATCCGTGACTATCAGTAAAACCCGTGTCATCTATGTTCTATCTGGTGTTATAAAGTAATTTAGAAGCCTTGGCTTCTGAACTGACGGGTCAGGATGATCGGTCAAGTGTACCTAATTAGGTATACTAAAAATTCTCCAGGGCCATGCATTTTGCCTTAGAGGGTTTCATCTCAAGGATTTAGTAATTTTAATTTTGTGGAGCAAACAAATGCCAAAAATCAAGACCCACCGTGGCGCGGCCAAACGCTTTAAGCGTACTGGCACCGGCGGTTTTAAATGTGCGCATTCGCACAAGCGTCATATTTTGACCAAAAAATCAACCAAACGTAAAAGACAGTTACGTTCACCCGCCGCAGTTCACGCATCCGATGTTCGTATGGTTGCACGCATGATGCCATACAGCTGAGAGTATAGAAGATGCCTAGAGTTAAACGTGGCGTAACTGCCAGAGCAAGACACAAAAAGATTTTAAAACAAGCCAAAGGCTATTACGGTGCCCGTAGCCGTGTCTATCGCGTTGCCAAGCAAGCCGTTATTAAAGCCGGACAGTACGCCTACCGCGACCGCAAACAGAAAAAACGCCAGTTCCGCGCCTTGTGGATTGTACGTATCAACGCGGCTGCCCGCATGTACGGTATCTCTTACAGTCGATTAATCAATGGCTTGACCAAAGCCAATGTGGCCATCGACCGTAAAGTCATGGCTGATATTGCGGTACGTGATATCGACGCTTTCGGTAAAATTGCTGAGATTGCCAAAGCGCACCAAAGCAAACCTTAAGGGTTAAAGATTATTCTTATCTGAATAATCTCTTGATGTCTTCTCTTGTTCTTCACTGAACAAGAGAGGATTTAGCGGCTTAACTGCCGTTTTCTTTTTATCTCGAATCACTAGCGAGCTAAACCGTGTCCGCTACTCCAGAAGAAATTCTCTCACAGGCATTACAAGAACTGACCGCTGTTACTGATCTTGAGCAGCTCGATCAGGTGCGTGTGCATTATCTTGGTAAAAAAGGCTTGCTGACTCTACAAATGAAAGAGTTGGGCAGTCTTGAGTCTGAACAAAGACGCGCCGTTGGCCAAGTTATCAATCAAGCCAAAGACCAGCTACAGACAAAGCTGGAAGCGCAAAAAGAGTCGCTACAACAAGCGGCGTTAACTGCGCGTTTAGCCAGTGAGCGTGTTGATGTCACCCTGCCAGGTCGTGGCCAAACGGGTGGTGGCTTGCACCCAATTACCACAACGCTCAACAGAATTAACAAGATTTTCGCCAGCGTCGGCTTTGAAGTGGTGGAAGGCCCCGAAATTGAAGATGATTATCACAATTTTGAAGCCTTGAATATTCCGGCACACCATCCTGCCAGAGCCATGCACGATACGTTTTATTTCGATGCACACACCGTATTGCGTACCCATACTTCGCCGGTGCAGATTCGGGTGATGGAATCTGAAAAGCCACCGCTGAAAGTAATTGCCCCAGGCCGTGTCTATCGCTGTGATTCCGATATTACCCATACGCCTATGTTCCATCAGGTAGAAGGCTTTCTGGTGGATACCGATGTCAGCTTTGCCGATTTAAAAGGCGTGGTGTATGAATTCTTGCGTGCCTTTTTTGAAAAAGATATTCAGGTACGTTTCAGGCCGTCGTATTTTCCGTTTACCGAACCGTCCGCCGAAGTGGATATTGAATGTGTAATGTGTGGCGGTGAAGGTTGCCGCGTTTGTAGCCAGACCGGTTGGCTGGAAGTGATGGGATGCGGCATGATCCACCCTGAAGTGTTTAAATCAGTTAATATCGACGACGAAAAATACACCGGCTTTGCCTTTGGTATGGGCGTGGAACGTCTGGCCATGTTGCGCTATGGCATCAACGATCTGAGATTGTTTTTCGAAAACGATCTTAAATTTTTAGAACAATTTAATTAAGCTGCCCAACAGGAATTCTTAAGTCATGCAAATCAGTGTAGCCTGGTTAAGAGAGTATGTTAATCCTGCGATTAGCACGCAAGAGCTGGTCGCACAATTGACGATGGCAGGGCTGGAAGTTGATTCAGTAACGCCTGCCGCAGCCGATTTTAGCGGTGTGGTGGTCGGTGAAGTGCTGTCTTTAGAACAACACCCCGATGCTGATCGTTTGCGCGTATGCCAAGTGAATGTCGGTGGCGACGAGCCGCTGCAAATTGTCTGCGGTGCCAGCAATGTCCGCGCAGGCTTAAAAATTCCGGCGGCCTTGGTTGGCGCGGAGTTACCTGGCGATTTTAAAATCAAGAAATCCAAACTGCGTGGCCAGGAATCCTTGGGCATGTTGTGTTCAGCCAAAGAGCTGGGCATTGCCGCCAGCGCCGAAGGTTTGCTGGAACTGTCTGCGGATGCGCCGGTGGGTACTGATATTCGTGACTACTTGAGCCTTAATGACTCGATTATTGAAGTCAGCTTAACTCCGAACAGAGCCGATTGTTTAAGTGTTGAAGGTTTAGCGCGTGAGCTGGCCATCCTTAACAAAATGGATTGGTTAATTACTCAGGTTGAACAAGTTGGCGTACAACATCAAGATGTATTGCCGGTCGTTGTTGCTGTACCCGAAGCCTGTCCACGTTATTTGGGACGATTGATTAAAAATGTCAATCCGCAAGCAGAAACGCCATTATGGATGCAGGAGCGTTTACGTCGTTCGGGTCTTAGAAGCCTTGGCCCGCTGGTTGATGTCACCAACTACGTGTTAATCGAGTTGGGACAGCCTTTACATGCGTTTGATGCCGATAAGCTCAATGGCAAGATTACTGTGCGCTATGCACAGGCAGATGAAGCATTAACGTTATTGAACGGTCAAGAGATAAAACTTGATGCAGAAACCGTGGTTATTGCTGATGACACACGGGCGCTGGCCGTTGCTGGTGTAATGGGTGGCAATGATTCCGCTGTCAGCGACAGTACGCAAAACATATTTCTGGAATGTGCGTTTTTTGCACCGTTACAGCTGGCCGCTAAAGCGCGGCGCTACGGTTTGCATACCGATTCTTCGCATCGATTTGAACGGGGTGTGGATGCAACATTGCAGACCCGCGCCATTGAACGTGCCACGCAATTAATCGTTGCGATTGCTGGTGGTAGCGCAGGTGCAATCACTGAGGTGACGGCTGAAAAATATTTGCCGGCACGTCCAAGTTTATATCTTAGAAAACAACGCCTACAAAAAATCTTGCGTTGTGATTTTCAAGATGCAGAAGTTATCGATATATTCCAGCGCTTGGGTATGATCGTCAGTTTAGATGCGGATGGCTGGCAGGTGACACCGCCGGGCTTTCGTTTTGATATCAGCATTGAAGCGGACTTGATCGAAGAAATTGCCCGTATTTACGGCTATAACAACCTGCCTAGCAGCAATCTGTTAATGCGTTCCAAGCTGGGTCTGGCGACAGAAACACTATTGGACATTAATCGCGTTAAATATCTGTTGGTAGACCGGGGTTATCAGGAAGCGATTACTTACAGCTTTGTCGATGAGGACATACAACGCGCCGTCGCACCGGATGATATTTGCATACGTTTGCAAAATCCGATTTCATCGGAATTATCGGTGATGCGGACGACCTTATGGTGTGGTTTGCTAAAAGCGGCGTTATATAACACTAATCGCCAGCAAAATCGTGTACGGCTATTTGAAACCGGTTTGCGCTTTGTTAATCAATCTGGCCAGACGCAACAGCAAAAAATGCTGGCCGGTTTGATTTTAGGTAGCGCAACGGCGGAGCAATGGGGCGAAAAAATCCGTAAAGTCGATTTTTTTGATATAAAATCAGATATAGAAGCTATCTTTGCCTTGCTGGGTTGTTCGGCACAATTTGTTCCGGCACAACACCCTGCGTTACATCCAGGACAAACGGCTGAAATTTTATCGGCAAAAGGTGATAAAATAGGCTTTCTGGGTATGCTGCATCCACACTTGGAAAAACAACTGGGTTTTGATACGCAAGTTTTCCTGTTTGAAGTCGATCAGGAACTTATCCTCAACAAACAACCTCCTAAGTTCAAGTCTTTATCAAAGTATCCGTCTGTACGTCGTGATGTGGCGTTAATCGTCAAGGAAGATGTGGCTATTGCTGCATTGGTCGATTGTATTAGGGGTTGTAACGAAGAAAGCCTGCAAGACGTGGTAGTTTTTGATATTTACCGTGGTAAAGGCGTAGAAGAGGGATGTAAAAGCGTTGCATTGAGCTTAATCATGCAAAATAATTCACAAACACTAACAGACTCTGAAATAGATGCTATATTTAACAGAGTGTTAGAAACATTGACCAATAAATTAAGTGCAAAACTGAGGGATTGATTTCATGGCATTAACAAAAGCAGATTTTGCCGAGAAGCTGTTTGATGAGCTGGGTCTTAACAAGCGTGAAGCGAAAGACATGGTAGAAATGTTTTTCGAAGAAATCAAAGGTTCTTTGGAGCATGGCGAACAAGTAAAACTATCTGGCTTTGGTAAATTTGAGCTACGCGACAAAAACAGTCGCCCTGGCCGCAACCCTAAAACTGGTGAAGAAATACCGATTACTGCACGTCGTGTGGTAACATTTAGGTCAGGTCAAAAACTTAAAGCCCGAGTAGAAGCTTATGCTGGAGCCGAGTAACAATAACGAACTGCCAGCTATACCGGCAAAGCGGTATTTCACTATAGGTGAAGTCAGCGAGCTGTGCGGTGTTAAGCCGCATGTGCTACGTTATTGGGAACAGGAATTTGTAGAGCTAAGCCCAGTAAAGCGGCGTGGCAATCGACGGTATTATCAGCGACATGATGTGTTGATGATTCGTCAAATTAGATCGTTGCTTTATGAGCAAGGCTATACGATTGGTGGTGCCAAAGCGCATTTAACTAACGATGATACTAAAGAAGATTCGGCCCGTAGTAAAAAGCTGATCGATCAAATGATCAGTGGGCTGGAAGATGTTTTGATTTTACTTAATTAGATATTTAAGTTATCACCATGCCGACTATAATATAATAATCGGCTTCGTTCGTAATTACGAATCTCTTTCGTAATGGTTTCACTAGTATCGTATTATATTAAATATATCGGGGCGTAGCGCAGCTTGGTAGCGCACTTGTCTGGGGGACAAGGGGTCGTAGGTTCAAATCCTATCGTCCCGACCAATTTAATCAATAGGTTATAAAATGGCCGTTTCCTGAAATATGGAAAATAGTATTTTCGGGGTACTCCACGGGGTACTTTTTGTGAGGGTATTAAAAAAATCACCCGCAACGTAATTATTCAGACCCCCACCTTAAAATTCCTTCTCCTTTGGGATAAGGCTAGGATGAGG
>NZ_FUKJ01000256.1 GCF_900163745.1 Crenothrix polyspora | reverse complement strand
AACTTTTGTAACCAATCTTTTTTTGTTTTTCCAAATGTTTCAATAGCTTCCCAACCTTCTGCTCCGCTTATTACCGCACAAATTGTTAACACAATGATGTCGATCAATTTATGTATTTTGTGCCGATCTACCCTGGGATCTTCAAGATTTGAAAATGCCTCTATTAAACCATTCATTATGGATACCGTTCTGTAGAAAACGAATAGTATCCTTGATTTTTAACTTAATTTATATGCGGTTGCCCTGAATCCACGCCCAACCTATACGCAGGGCGAACTATTTAGGGAATGAACCATACAATAACAGTAACTACAGCTGTTAAAAGATGTTTTTATCTATCTACGGAAACCAAAAGTAGGCGCTTTTAAGCGGCACAAAAAACACGGAAAAGCGTAGATATTTTGCCGCAAAAAGAAGTATTACTGAAATTTTTTTGTGTCTTTTGTGCTTTCCGTGGACTTTTTAACATCTACTGAGTAGTTACCAATAACAATATCTGACTTAAAACTCTATCGTTGATAACGCGTCGGATCGGTTATTCCCGCATGAGTAAAACCTATTGCCCTTAACCGGCAGGCATCGCACACGCCACACGCCCTACCCTGTTCATCTGCCGCATAGCAAGATACCGTGCGCTGATAATCAACACCCAAAGCCACACCCTGCTTGATAATATCAGCCTTACTGAGAGAAATTAACGGCGTATGGATCGTAAAAGGCTCGCCTTCCACACCGGCCTTAGTCGCCAAATTAGCCAAGGTTGTAAACGCCTTGATGAACTCAGGTCGACAATCGGGATAACCGGAATAATCAACTGCATTTACGCCGATAAAAATATCATGCACTTTTAAAACTTCCGCCCAACCTAAGGCAAAAGACAAAAATATGGTATTACGTGCCGGTACATAAGTTACGGGGATGCCGGTTTGCGGGGTATTGGGTACGTCAATGTCTGAATCAGTCAGTGCGGAACCGCTGATGGAACCCAAACCCAGCGTGATAATTTTATGGCTTTCAACGCCGTAGTCGACAGCAATCTGCGCGGCGGCTATCAGTTCAGCATTGTGGCGCTGGCCGTAGTCGAAACTTAATGCATAACATTGATAGCCCTGTTGCTGGGCAAGTGCTAACAGGGTAACGGAATCCAGTCCGCCGGATAATAACACGATGGCTTTTTTTTGCATGGGGCTATTTACCTCGGGCATCATCCCAAAGCAATTTATGTAATTGAATTTGAAAGCGAACCGGCAATCTATCCTGAAGGATTTTATTGGCCAGTTCGGTGGGATGCTGTTGACCCATAACCGGTGAAAACAACACCTGACAACGTTCAGGCAAATTGTATTCCGTTAACAACGCTTTTGACCAGTCGTAGTCTTCATCAGTACCAATGACAAACTTGATTTGGTCATCAGGCGTAACGAAATCAATGTTTTGGTACAGGTTTTTTGCCAATTCACCGGAACTGGGGGTTTTTAAATCCATCACTTTAATGACTCGCGCATCCACAGCGGAGACATCAATCGCGCCACTGGTTTCCAAAGAAACCGTGTAACCGGCATCGGCCAAGGCCGTCATTAATTCATGACATGCCGATTGCGCCAAAGGTTCGCCGCCGGTGACGGTCACATAGCGTGTGCCATATTGGGCAACATCAGCGACAATATCGGTAACCGCCATACGCTGTCCACCGCTAAACGCATAAGCTGTGTCACAATACACACAGCGTAATGGACAACCCGTCAGCCGAATAAATACCGTCGGCAAACCGACGGTATTGGATTCACCTTGCAGTGAATAGAAAATTTCGGTGATACGTAAGGAACTTTCGGTCAAGGTTTAACATCCGCTAAAGTGGCCAATTTTTTTGACGCTAAATACGCCGCATTGGAGTTAGGGAAATCTGTACTGATACGGGTCAGATATTCGCGGGCTTTAGTCGGATTGTTCTGCTCAATTTCGATATACCCCAGTTTCAACAAGGCATCCGGCACTTTGGGGCTGCCTGGATAATTGTCGACAACCTTATTGAAAGCCGCTTTCGCTGCATCATTATCCTGCTTGACACGGTACGCTTCACCCAGCCAATATTGCGAATTACTGGCATAGCCGCCGGACGGATACTTAACCAGATAAGCATCAAAAGCCGCTATTGCTTCTGGCGCATGACCCGTACTCAATTGAGTATAAGCCTGTTGATACTCCTGCTTTTCTTCGTCTGAAGCCTGTACCGGCGCTTCAGCGGATTTTGTTTTTGGTTCGATTTGCTTGGCAGGTTCTGCTACGGCATCCGTCGCCGGTGCAGCTTCATCAGTGACTTTAGTTTCCGATGCCGACTCTGTTGTGGCAGCTGCGGCTGCACCTGCTTCGGCATCGGTTGCTAAAGCGGGCTCGCTGGCAGCGGCATCAGTAGCAGGAGTTCCGGTGTCACCAGGCGTAGCTGCACTCGCATCCGGGGTTACTGAACCCGCCTCTGGTGTTGCACTACCTTTGTTTTCCAGCGCCTGCAACCGCTCGTCAAAATCCGAATACATGGTTTTTTGCTGCTTTTTTAACTCTTCAATCAAAAAAACCTGATCTTCCACCTTACCGGTCAGTTGCTGAATTTCCTTTTGCAGCTGTTCGTTACGATTCATCATCTGATTAAGCGTATTAACAGATGGCGTGGGCACAGGCTTTATCGCCTGCGGTGGTGGATAAGCGGACGTATCAACCACCGGCGGCAGGTTTTCTGCACATGCACTGGTGGCGGCACACAAGGAAAGAATTGCAAAGCGCATGTTCATTTATCGCCCCTGATACACCAATTCAACACGGCGATTTTGCTCCCATGCCGACTCATCACTACCAAAAGCCGCCGGTTTTTCTTCGCCGTAGCTGACGTTATCCAGCTGACTATCCGACGTTCCTTGCAAGGTTAATTTACTGGCTACAGTTTTGCCGCGCTGTTCGCCCAAGGCAATATTGTATTCGCGTGACCCGCGCTCATCGCCATGACCTTCCAGGGTTACCCGTTGATTGGAATGCGCGGCCAAATATTGTGCATGGGCGGCAACAATAGGCACAAAATCCGACTGGATTTCACTGCTGTCTAAACTAAAATAGATAATATTCTTTGACAGCGGATTGTTAGGATCGCTGAATTCTGGCCCGATTGCGGCATTTGGATACTTGCTATTACTGCCGCCATTCATACCGGAACCTTTCATACCACCAGAGCCGTTTAAGCCCAACCCATCCACGCCAGAGCCACCGTTCAAGCCGCTGGTTGATGCATCGGTATTAATCCCGCCCGGACCATTGAGCGTATCTGCCTTCAGTGGATCGACTTCATCTTCGCTACAACCTGCCAACAGTGCAGCGACCAATAACGCCAGTATTGTTTTATTAAGCTTCATGGACTTGTCCTTAAAATAAATGATGAGTGAATGGGGTGTCTCTACCAAAACTAGGGTGACCACGCCGGTTCACGGACTTCACCGCTGTTAAACACCATTCTCTGCTGCATTTTACCATCTAATGTCACCGCCGATAAAAATCCGGTTCGACCTTTTTTAGACGCATACAGAATCATGCTGCCGTTGGGCGCAAAGCTTGGCGACTCATCCGATGGGCCACTGGTTAATACGTTAATCGCTTTGCTATTCACATCCAATACCGCAATCCGGTAATCGCCGCCATTGCCATGCACCATCGCAATATTTTGGCCATCCGGTGAAAAACTGGCGCGGGCATTGTAATCGCCACTAAAAGTGATGCGCTGCTCTTCACCGCCGCCCTGGCTGGATGTCATATACAACTGCGGTTTGCCACCGCGATCCGAGGTAAAGACAATCTTGCTACCATCAGGCGACCAGACTGGCTCGGTGTCTATCGAAAAACTTTTGGTAATTTTACGTAACGCGCGTGATGACACATCCAGCGTATAAATATCGGGGCTGCCGTCCTTTGATAGCGTTAAAGCTAACTTAGTGCCAT
>NZ_FUKJ01000260.1 GCF_900163745.1 Crenothrix polyspora | reverse complement strand
AACTGGCTATTACGGCTAAGGCTACTTCTACCGTCCTTGTGGACAGCTATCCATATCCTGATCATATTTCAGATATGACACCTGTCGTGGTTGGTGATAACTTTATTATTCAAGGGGAGAATTCCCCTTTTGGCGTACACCACTGGATTCCTCTACAATTACAAGCGGGTATAAGTTATGCTGCTCATGGCTTATTTTCCACTGAGGTTATTGTTCACCCTGGCTCCCCCGCCGATTTAGGCTTTAGCACCTCTTACACTCTTTATACTAGAGAGTTCTTTATATCCTTGCGGGATAGCCAAGGGCAATTGGTTCCCGGCAAAACCAGCGGACGTGATTTTGCTTTTTCAACACCGAATAAGGGTGTTTACTATTTGGATGTCGTCGGCCCTTATCCTGGTTTCGGCCCGGATGATTCGTTAATAGAAACTGCAAAGATTAATTTTGCGTCCTATCAAGATGATTATGTTGACAATACAGCAACTAAGGGACAAATGGCTAAGCCTGCTGTACAAGCTGTAACTGTCAAAGGCAGTGTTGAAGTCGATGGCGACCATGACTGGTTTAAAGTCTCTTTAGACGCTGGCAAACAAGTCCTTTTTTCCGTAAAACCCACCAATACTAGCCCAGCCAGTTTGGAGCACCCTGTCATTCATCTTTACGACAGCACTGGCAAAGTGCTTAGCACAGGAGATGATAGCCAGCAGATTTCATTTACGGCTACAAAATCAGGAAACTATTATGTCGATGTATCCGGCTGGGTAAGCAGCATTAGTCGAAACTTTGGTAGTGACAATGGGACTTATACATTAACCGCCACGCCAAAAGCGGATGATTATGGGAATACGCCGTTAACGGCGGGAAGCATAGATTTTGGAACCACGGGTGAAATTAGCGGCAATATAGAAACTAAAGGTGATCATGATTGGGTAGCGGTTAAGCTGCTGGCTGGTCGGTCGTATTTTTTTTCGCTGTCGGGCGCAGGTTCAGCCAAGCCGGTGGCCGGTCAGTTAAATACCGTTGCCTTGGCATTACGCGATGCCAAAGGTGTATTGATCGATCAAGGTGAAGGCGCAGGCGGTTACACTTCCAAGTTAGTGTATATGCCGGAGAAGTCAGCTACGTATTACCTGGATGCCAGCGCCTTGAAAAACACCGAAACAGGCCACTATACCCTCAACGAATTGAGTTACCTGGATGATGCTCCGAATTATGTTTCCAATATTAAGCCGCTAGAACCAGGCGTAACACTAGGCGGCAATATAGGTTATAAGGGCGACCACGATTTCCTTTCCGTTAAGGTGGAGGCGGGCAAAGCTTACCAAATTTCAATCAGCCCTATATTTGTGGATTATGCGTCTTACAAAGTTGACCTTGAGGTGAAGTTACGCGATGCGGCAGGCGCATTGATTACCACAGGGAATATAGTTAAAAAGTATGAAAGTGTTTTGGTTGACTTGTAATTATTCAGACCCCCACCTTAAAATTCCTTCTCCTTTGGGATAAGGCTAGGATGAGG
>NZ_FUKJ01000254.1 GCF_900163745.1 Crenothrix polyspora | reverse complement strand
GAATCCACGTCTATTAATCAATCCGGTAATGCTATCCCGCCTGGCTTGAATCAGTTTCGCCGCTTCTGCTGCCAAAACATCGCATAATTTTCGGTCACTGTTGCTAAAGTCAGGCTTGTGCGGTGTGTTGACCAATACGAGTATCCCTACGGCATGATGCTTGGTCAGCATGATAGGCGCAGCCAGAATTTTATTGACGGTATTGATGTCAGCGCCCGTCCAACCAATATCTTTATTTTGGTTGATAACCAGGGTTTTCCCAGTCGATACGATATACCGGTACAGTGAATTATGGATAATGTGCAACATTGGATTAAGATCAAACTGAATTGTATTCAACTTGTGCAGAGACAGCTCCAGATTAGGCGCATAAAAAACGCCCAGATCAACATTCATATACTCAATGCAGTTGTTGATCAGGCAACTGATGGCTTGCTTTTCATCCATCGAAATATGGTGACTATCGGTATCATCCAGACCATAAAGCAGGTTTAACTCTTCATAACGCACAGTCAATTCATCGGTCATCCCCGTGAGAGTGGTTTGCAGAGTGTAATCATCAACAAGGCAGTGAGCGATATTAGTCAGTGTATCGGTTACTGTCGCCAGTTGAGCGGCATCCATTTCACAGGCGGGATGCTTCATCAGTCCAGTCAGCCAGTGCGGTTGTTCAAAATGGGGCAGCATAATGGGCATCTTTGCAAAAATGCCGTCTGCGCCAATATCTATGATGTTGGGGTCGGGCAGAGCGTTGGTATTATTAAAGTCATAGCGTTCAATGTGTTTGACCAATATTTCAAACTCATTTGGATTACTTTTATGCGCTAACTGGATGAGATTGCTGTCATGACTAAATAAGCCAAGGGCGCACGGACACTCGCTGCCCTGTTGAAAAAATGACAAATATTTATTTAAATTGACTGGGTTAAGTTTTAGATTCATAAATTGCAACTACCCAGCGCTTCGAAGTGCTGACTAAGCTGGAGAGCTAACCGGCGCATACTGAGCGGTTTTTCCATCAGCATAATTTGACTATGTTGCTCAACCCAAAGGCGGATGTCACGGTCGGTTCGAGATGTCATCAGTATGATAAACGGGCCGAATTCAGGATAGCGACCAGCAATGGTTTCGCATAATTCTAGGCCGCTCATTTTTGGCATTTGCACATCGGTTATCAATACATCGGGTATTTGTTCGGCCAGACAGGCAAGTGCCTGCTCGCCATTTAAAGCAGTGCTTACACTATAGCCGGCTCGTTCAAGAAATTGTTTGAGCAGTAATGACACATGAGGTTCGTCATCAGTAATAAGGATTTTTTTCATGTTACCTGGCCTTGAGTAGAGACGATGTTTTTTTGAGGGTAACCGTAAAAGTGCTGCCTACTCCGAGCGTGCTTTGGAGCGATAATTTACCACCATGTGATTCGATAATTTCTTTTGCCAAGGCAAGACCTAGCCCGTGTCCTGGTTTTTGTCTCACAGCATCGTTTTCTGAACGGTAGAATTTGTCAAAGATATGTTCTTGGTCTTGATCGGATATACCAATACCGGTATCGCTGATTTTAATGGTCAGTTCATCATCGGTTTCATCGGCAAATAAAGTGACTTTACCATTCGGTTTGTTATATTTAACGGCATTAGTCAGTAAATTATTGAGTGCAACGCGTAATAAGTTTTTATCTATTTCGAGAGTTGACAGGTTATTGGATAGCTGGACATCAAATTGGGTGTCATCGGCTGTTCCGCCACGCGCAACGCTATCCAGTGTATCTTGCAGGAAATCAAAAACTTTTACCCGTTGATAGTCAAGTATCATAGTGCCCGCTTCCATCATGGTAATGTTGAGCAGGTTAGTGATGAGCGAACTTAAACGTTCAACTTCATCATTAATAATATTGATAGTGTGGATACGCTCATCAGTTGAGGTGTTGCTTTCATCCAGTAAGGCTTCGGCAGACATGTGAATTACATTGAGCGGAGATTTTAATTCATGGGCAACGTTGCCGATAAACTGGTCTCTCGCTATTTTTGCCAGAATGTCGTGTGTCTTATCTTGAAAAATGACTAAAGTGCCGAAAATGGTTTCGGTATCTTTGGGAGTAAACAACGGATAGGCACTGACCGCAAGCGTTGTTTCGGGATTATGCGGCGGTTTAAAATCTACAGAATCCGAACGATGTAAGCGGCTCTGGTTATTGTAATACTTGGCCAGCAGATCACTGACTTCCTTATCTTCGCACCATTCATTAGGTTTGGTGCCGATGATTGATGCGAGCGAGTAGCCCGTTGCCGTTTTCAGTTTGGAATTGGCAAAAGTTGCTTTGCCGGTTTCATCCATGACTAAAACCGCATCGG
The DNA here is from genome assembly GCF_900163745.1 of Crenothrix polyspora. Taxonomy (GTDB): domain Bacteria; phylum Pseudomonadota; class Gammaproteobacteria; order Methylococcales; family Methylomonadaceae; genus Crenothrix; species Crenothrix polyspora_B. Next base: position 5,539 of record NZ_FUKJ01000254.1, on the reverse strand, counting down.
GCAGGGCTTGTAAAGCCGATTCTATGCGCTGGCGATTGTAATTAAGCGTGTGTGTGGTCGCCTTGGTTTTTAAGTTCTGGTCGTTAAGTTCACTGAAACGCCGATCAATCTCATGCACAAAGAGTTTGAAATTCCGCATGAAATCCTGGAAGTTATCGGATGAATCTGTCGCCATTGAAATATGCTGGCGTTGCATTGCCTGATTGATTTCTTTGTTGGCTTCCTTGATCGGCTTCAGTTCCCGCCGAATCAGGACGTAGGTTAATGGCACCAGCAAAAATATGGGCAAGGCAAGCTGGGCAATAAAAGGCAACTCCTGTAATTCAAGCTGGGGTTTGAAATAACCAACCCTGACATAGCCGACCAGTTCGCCTTGGGTGAGAATGGGCCCCCTAAACTCAAGTACTGTACGCTGATCTGCCTGGGTTTGGAATTCATGCTCTGTCGCCCAGAGGGTTTTATCCTTTTGCAAATCAGCGGGAGGAATTAGTGCAACGCCTGATGCACTCGTGGCAAGAGGCTGCCCTGATGTATTCACGACAACGGCATAAGCAAAATCCGAACCGATTTGTCTGCTATTTAATAAATCAAGAATGCTATTTTGTCTTTGGGGTGGGACCAATTGTTCATAGGATAGGTTGGTTAACAGGTGGACGACATTTCTGCCTTCTGTCCTAACGGCTTTGTCCCTGTTTTTTTGGCGGTGGACCAGAAACTGTCCCGCTATCAGTACAATGACCACAAGAGTTGCGATAATCATTACTAGACCAAAGCGTTCTTCGGTTATTTTTTTCATCTAACTATCTGTTTTATCGAATTTAAGTGAAAAGTAGTTTTAATATTTTGACTATATTTTTGCTGCTATTTTAACTAATTCGGTAACGACTCAGCCGTCCAAAAGAGAGGATAAAGCATTTGTAAGTATTCACTTCCCCCTTTGAAAAAGGGGGATTGAGGGGGATTTTTGTAACTTCTCATTAGTTGCAGGTGTCTTATAAATCAATAGGTTATAGCATTAAAAAAGTGAGAAATTCAATATTTTTAATGCCAATCAATCGTAAGTCATTGATTTTTTCTTTCAAGACAAGAAAAAGACCGAATTTTAGCGAATTTTCAAATTTGTAAGTCATTGAAAAATATGGCTACCTGCAACTAATGAGAAGTTACGGATTTTTCTAATAAATCTCCCCTAACCCCTCTTTTCAAAGAGGGGGACTGAACAAGTACGCATTTTTATCTACTTTTGGTTTCCGTAAACCTTGTTGTAACATCAACCGAGTAGTTACTTCTAAAAGAACTATAGGGTAGTTTCCCGGTTTTGCCCGTGACAATACCTTGCTTATTTACGAGGTGAGATATTTTTCATAAATATCCTAATGCTCAAAGTCATGTAACACGCCATAGACAAAAAGCCGATGATTAGCTATGAAATTGATTTTAAATAATTAATTAGTGGTTGAATGGGGAGGGCAATTTTCAGAATAACGGCATAAAAACATGGCATCCATTTTTGATTTTTTATTGGGCAAAGAAAAAAAGATGCCCTTTCATGGAGTTAATTAACGGGTTTGAGGTCTAATGGTACAAAAATGTACGCTGATACTCGTTGTGGAATGTCGGGGGTATTGATGTGACCCATATTAACGTCACTGTTGCCAGTATTTTTGATGGCTTCGGCCTTGGTAATCTGGCCACGCTTGGATACCCATCAGTTATGATAAAGATGGCAGTGTTGTGATCCTGATCGCCAAGGGCATAATTAACAGAAGAACCGAAAAACTATCAATGACCATTGCCGGACTAAAACAATAGCTAGCGGTTATCTCGTAACATGTGCTTGATCGGTGCAAAGGTTTTTCGGTGTACCGGCAAATAACCGAATTTTTCAATTTCGGCCAGATGCTGCTTGGTACCGTAACCTTTGTGTAGATGAAATGAAAAATCGGGGTAGTCTTTATGGTAATCAACCATCATTCTATCCCGTGTCACTTTAGCTAAAATAGACGCGGCACTGATAGCCTGGACTTTACTGTCGCCTTTGATGATGGCTTGAGCCGGCATAGACAATACGGGAAGCTGATTACCATCAACCAGCACTTCATCAGGCGGTATAGGCAACCCCATTACGGCGCGTTGCATGGCTAACAAGGTAGCCTGTAGGATATTCAATTCATCAATCTCTTCAGCACTGGCCGAGGCGATTGACCAACTTAAAGCACAATCGGTAATCAGCGCATAAAGCGCATTACGCTTATTTTCACTCAACACTTTAGAATCTGCCAAACCCGCTATCGGTCTAAGCGGGTCTAAAATAACAGCCGCCGCGACTACAGCCCCTGCTAAAGGCCCACGCCCAGCCTCATCAACACCCGCAATCAGTGCTGTAGTCGACTGCAATACAGCACGCACTAGCGCAAGATACCTCGACTGACATTACGTAAAAAACTCACCATATCAGACAGCTCTTTACTGTCTCCGGCTAAATCTTCCATTTGATCTATGGCATCTTCCAGGCGCAGATTCATTTTATAAATCATCTTATAGGCTTTGCGAATCAGGCGTATATCTTCAGCCGATATGCCATTACGCTCCATACCGACAGAATTGATACCGTGTGGCCGGGTCGGTTTACCACCCACCATCACAAATGGCGGTATATCCTGGGTAATCGCGCTGCCCATCGCGGCAAAACTGTACTGGCCTATCTTGGTAAACTGATGTACCAGGGTAAAGCCGCCCAAGATAGCATGACTACTCAAACGCACATGACCTGCCAGCGATGCCCCGTTCGCCATGATGACATGATTACCAATCACGCAATCATGGGCTACATGGGTATAGGCCATAAACAGATTGTCGTTACCAATTTGGGTAACGCCATGATCCTGTATGGTACCTCTGTGCATGGAAGAAAATTCGCGGATAATATTCCTATCGCCAATCACCAGACGGGTTATCTCGTGATCGTATTTTTTGTCTTGTGGATCTTCACCAATTGAACTGAATTGATAGATATGATTGTGCTCACCAATCGTCGTAGGGCCATTAATGACCACATGCGGCCCTATCACGGTTCCTGAGCCGATTTTAACATCAGCACCTATTACCGAATAAGCGCCGATGCTAACGTTATCGGCCAATTTAGCATTACCATCTATAATGGCCGCTGGATGAATCAAAGCGATTGCACCACGGCTGCACATCTGATTTCCGCACTGGCGACAAACTCACCATCAACTTCAGCCCGGCACTCAAAGGCCCAGATATTGCGCTTGCTTTTAACAAATTTCGCTTCCAGCATCAGTTGATCACCGGGCACTACTGGCCGTTTAAACTTCGCCTTATCAATGCCGACCAGGTAATAAATCATACCCGCCAATTCATCGCCCGCTGTCTCCGATGCCAGCAAACCTGTAGATTGCGCCAGCGCTTCCAGAATCAGTACACCCGGCATAATGGGCTTTTGTGGGAAATGACCCTGGAAATAAGGCTCGTTATAAGTAACGTTCTTTAATCCCAGAAGCCGTACCCCAGGCTCACATTCAAGCACTCTATCAATCAGTAAAAATGGATAGCGGTGTGACAAAAAGGCTTGAATTTGTAAAATATCCAGCTTAATAGACATATTTGTTATAGAGTTAGTAGTATGTTCAAAAACAAAAAGACTTAGCGGTTATTTCGGCATACTGGACAGTTTTTTCTGAACTTGTGCGGTTACATCTATATCCTGATTGGAATAAATAACACCTTCAGTCAACAACAAATCAAACTTGTCATCTTTAGCGATAGCACGTATAGCTTCCAGAATATGGCGCTGGACTTTGCCTAATTCTTCGTTGCGGCTGGCATTAAAATCTTCCATAAATTCCTGCTGCGCTCTTTTCGCATCGCGGACTTTGCCCTGAATCTCTTTTTCCATTTTGCGACGTTCCGCATCACCCATTACTGAGGCATCTTTGGATAGTTTTTCATCCATCGTTTGAATTTCGCTTTGTTGCGATTCCAATTGTTTTTTACGCGGTAAAAATTTTTGATCCATACGGCGTTTGGCTTCTTCAAATTGTGTTGATTTTTCAAGCACAGCATTGATATTAACGACACCGATTTTCAACTCGGCAACACTGGCAGTCGCGGTCAACGCCAAGCCCAATCCCAAAAATAAAGCAGCTTTTGTTTTCATTGTTAAATGATTCTCCAAAGATAATTAAATTAAAATATTACTGATACGTGTTGAATTATAAAAGATAAGGGCATTGAAGCAACATAACGCCCCTTAAAAGTTTTGGCCAAAGTTGAACTGGAACGGCTGCGTCTGATCGCCCAAATCTTTATTAGCATTGATAGGGTATGCGAAACTGACGGATAACGCACCAAAAGGCGATAACCATTCGCCAGTCACACCGGCAGAATATTTCATGTTATTAAGACCAAAACCATTCTGAATACGACCCGCATCCAAAAAAGTGCCTAAACGAACCGACTTGGTTTCTGCAAAAAATGGTACTGGGAAAAACAGCTCAGCACTGGCAATGAGTTTATTTGAACCGCCCATAGGACTGTTTAGTCGAGGGTTATCACCTGATGGTAGATCGCATACTGGATTCGGACTGGTATCATTACACTCTCTCTTCGTTGATGAAGTGATATGACCTCTAGGCCCCAGTGTGTTATTCCTAAAGCCGCGTACAGAACCGGTACCACCGCCAAAATAATTTTCAAAAAACGGCAAACTATCCGTATTGCCATAGCCTGCGCCATGGGCTATTTCTGCTTGCAACCTTAACGTTAAATCCCGCGCCAACGGCAAATACATCTGATGCTTGTAGCTGACTTTATAATATTGCAAATCACTGCCCGGTATAGTCGCCAGTGCTGAAAAACGTTGCTGTCCGCCCTTGCTGGGGAATATGGCACGATTTAATGTATCATGCGTCCAGCCTATGGACGGCGAAAACGTCAAAAACTTATTGCCTTCATCCTTCACAAAATCGGTAATTTCCTTAGACGTATTCGGAGATGTAACAATATCTTTAAATGGATTCCCACCGTAACTATTACAATACGCGGCATTCGCCTCGCTTGGGCAAATGTAAGTCGTATCAGAAGGATCGGGCGTACTCAGTGTGGTGTATTTGGCATCCATCCCAAAACGCAATTGATCAAATTCATTCAGGGGAATACCCCAGTCAACACCTGCATTAAGTACATTGGTAGAATAATTGGCAATATTCACCTGGCCGGCATTACGCTTTGAATAGCCCAGGTTATAACCCATACTGACACCGTCTGGGGTAAAGTAAGGGTTAAAAAAACCAAGCTGATAATTGGTCGCGTAATTACTGTTGTTAAACGCCAGATTGACCCGTTTACCGGAACCAAAAACGTTATCCTGCGAAACGTTAGCATTAATCACAATCCCCTGTACCTGCGAAAAGCCAATCCCTGCCGACAAATTACCCGATGCTTTTTCCACTACCGTATAATTCACATCAATCTGATCCGCTGTACCAGGAACAGGCGGCGTTTCAACATTAACCGA
>NZ_FUKJ01000028.1 GCF_900163745.1 Crenothrix polyspora | reverse complement strand
GGGTTCGACCAATATTAGCTTACAATTCGACCTTGCCCGTGATATTGACGGCGCAGCACGCGATGTACAGGCCGCCATTAATGCCGCCAGCGCCCTGTTGCCCAGCAGTCTGCGTAGTCGCCCCAGCTATCGCAAAATAAATCCTGCCGATACCCCGATCATGATTTTGGCGCTGACCTCGGCAACACTGTCACGGGCGCAGCTGTACGACGTAGCCGCAACCCTACTGGAGCAAAAGCTCGCACAAATCGAAGGGATTGGCCAGGTGTTGATTACCGGCAGTTCCTTGCCTGCGGTTAGGGTTGAACTGAATCCCAATACCTTGGCACGCTATGGCCTTGGCATGGCGGACGTGCGCTCAGCCATTGTAGCAACTAACGTTAACCGCCCCAAAGGCAGCCTGGAAGATGTCCATCGGCATTGGCAAATCGCTGTGAATGATCAGGTCAAAACCGCTAGCGAGTATCTGCCCCTCATCATCAGTTACCGCAATGGTGCGGCAATCCGGCTGTCTGATGTGGGTGTAGCGGTCGATTCGGCGGAAGACCTGGGCTATGCCGGATTTTTTAATGGCAAACCTGCGGTGCTGCTGGTGTTAAACAAGCAATCGGGGGCGAACATCATCGAGACGGTGGATAAAATCAAGGCGCTAGTACCCCAGTTGCAAGCCTCTATTCCGAAGGCTATTGACCTCGCTGTGGCAATGGATCGATCCGGTACCATTCGGGTGTCTTTACACGAAGTGGAGCGTAGCTTATTGATTGCCATCGGACTGGTGATCGTTGCGGTACTGCTGTTTTTACGCAATTGGCGTTCAGCCTTGATCCCTATTATCACCGTACCGTTGTCGCTGCTCGGAACATTTGCGGTAATGTATTTGTGCCATTACAGCCTGGATAATCTTTCTTTAATGGCGTTGACGGTGGCCACCGGCTTTGTGGTCGACGATGCCATTGTAGTGTTGGAAAATAGCGCACGGCACATTGAACAAGGTGTTCCCCCCAAACAGGCCGCGTTAAAAGCCACCCAGGAAGTCGGTTTTACCGTGCTGTCCATGAGCCTGTCTTTGATAGCTGTATTTTTGCCGATTTTACTGATGGGCGGTATCGTTGGCCGTATGTTTCAGGAGTTTGCCGTCACCTTGTCGGCGGCAGTACTGGTCTCGCTGGTCATTGCCTTAACAACGACCCCCATGCTGTGTGCATTCTTATTAAAACCGGACACAGGCAAACAGCATGGCCGATCTTTCCAGGCCAGTGAACGGGGATTTAAGCGCTTGACGGCCGGTTACGGGCGATCATTACGCTGGGCATTACGGCATCGTTTGCTGGTATTGCTGCTGTTGACAGTAACCATAGGCTGCAATGTTTACCTGTATATCCTGGTGCCCAAGGGATTTTTTCCGACCCAGGATACCGGACGCTTGACGGGGTTTATTCAAGCTGACCAAAGCATATCGTCAAAAGCCATGCAAACCAAACTGGCAGCCTTTGTTGAAAAAGTCGGCGAAGATTCGGATGTCGACAAGGTGATAGGTTTTACCGGTGGTTCTAGCGGTTCGCGCCTAAGCAACAGCGGGCAAATGTTTGTGATACTTAAGCCTTTGGAACAACGGCAATTGGACATCGATCAGCTACAGGAACGCTTGCGTACTAACTTGTCGATGTTGCCTGGTGCCAAGTTAACGCTGCAACCTGCCCAGGAATTACGGGTGGGCGGCAGAAATTCCGCTGCGCTGTTTGAATACACCTTGCAAGCTGAGCAGTTGTCAGACCTACGTGATTGGACACCCCGGATAATCCAGGCCCTGAACCAGCGTCCTGAACTGGCCGATGTCAATACCATGCAGCAAGACAAAGGCCAGCAAATTTCTTTGCAGATTGATCGGCAAGCCGCCGCCCGTTTAGGTGTCAACCAGGCTTTGGTTGATGCCACCCTGAACGATGCCTTCGGACAACGACAGGTATCGGTAATCTACAATCCCCTAAACCAATATCGGGTGGTCATGGAAGTGACACCAGAATATGCCCAAAGCCCCGAAGCCTTAAAAAGCCTGTACGTGAGTGTGCCGCCTAACTTAGCCCACACCAAGGGCGTGCAAGTACCACTATCGGCTTTTGCACATTTTGAAACCAGCAATACCGCCTTATCCGTTAATCATCAAGGACAGTTTCCGGCCTCGACACTGTCGTTTAACCTAAAGCCTGGTATTTCGCTCTCCAAAGCAACGCAAGTGATTGAAGAGGCTATGGCAAATTTAGCTGTGCCAGCATCGATGCGTGGCGGTTTTCAGGGTACAGCTAAAGTCTTCCAGCAATCGTTGAATAGCCAGCCGTGGCTGGTATTGGCGGCGTTACTGGCTATCTATATCGTCTTGGGCATATTATACGAAAGCTATTTGCATCCGTTGACCATACTTTCAACCCTGCCGTCAGCAGGAGTCGGCGCTATTCTGGCCTTGCTTTTATGTAATACCGAATTCAGCATTATCGCCTTAATCGGCGTGATTTTGCTGATTGGTATTGTCAAAAAGAATGCCATCATAATGATTGATTTTGCCCTGGATGCTGAACGCACTAAAGGAATGACAGCCGATGCAGCCATTTACCAGGCTTGTTTATTACGCTTTCGCCCTATTATGATGACCACGTTTGCAGCGTTATTAGCCGCTTTGCCCTTGGCTTTAGGGACGGGCTATGGCTCGGAATTACGTCGTCCGCTGGGGATAGCCATTGTCGGCGGTTTAGTTTTTAGCCAAATCCTGACCTTGTACACCACGCCGGTTATCTATCTCTATCTTGATCGCTTCCAGTCCTGGTGTCGGCGTGTATTGCATCGTAAGTCTTCGAACCCATTCCATAACCCATGAAAAAAGATGACTTGATAACTTTTGATATGAAAGGATTTTCTCCTATTTCCCCTCAACCAACCCTCTTCCTCTGGAGAGGGCTTTATGCAACAGTTGTGCTTGCAAAATGCACAAAGACTTTAAATTTACATCCATGCGTACTAGCTCTGATAATTGCGGTCACCTTACCAGCCTGCACCGTCGGTCCAAATTACCATCGCCCTGCCCCCCCTGTTGGCACAACCACTTTCAAGGAGATTAAAGGCTGGAAACAGGCGCAGCCGAGTGATGAAGTGTTGCCAGGTAAATGGTGGCAGCTTTTTAATGATGCGTATTTGAATGGCTTAGTGGCGCAAGTGAGCATTAATAATCAATCACTAGCACAAGCTGAGGCGCAATTTCGGCAAGCACAAGCCCTGGTGCAGGGCGCAAAAGCCGCTTATTTTCCAACCGCCAACGCTAGCGCCACTACCAACCGGTTTCGTGCGGCAACAGGGCAAAGTGTTGCTGTCTCTGGTGTGAGAACATTATTTGGCACAGCATTGAGTATCGCCTGGGAGCCTGATTTATGGGGCAGTATACGTAGGCAGGTTGAAAGTAATCAGGCCAGCGCCCAGGTCAGTTTTGCCACGTTACAAGCCTTGCGGTTATCAACGCAGGCGACACTGGTACAAAACTATTTTCAATTACGGGCACTGGATACGCAGAAAAAAATCCTGGATGATACCGCTGAGGCCTATAGCAAAGCCCTCCAAATTACCCAGAATCGCTATGATGCTGGCGTATCAGCCAAATCTGAACTCGTTCAAGCCCAAACGCAGCTGGAGTCGCTGAACGCGCAGACCCTGGATATTGGCGTACAACGCGCCAAACTGGAACACGCAATAGCACTTTTGATGGGTAAAACACCGGCTGAACTGTCCATACCGGCTGCATCAATCAGCACAGAAATACCTGATATTCCGGTCAGCATCCCCTCGCAGTTGTTAGAACGCCGCCCCGATATTGCTGTGGCGGAACGGCAGGTTGCCGCTGCCAATGCACAAATCGGCATTGCTAAAGCCGCCTATTTTCCAACAGTCAATCTATCGGCTACCAATGGCTTTCAAACGGGAACATTGTCCAACTTATTTACGACAGCTGCCCGTTAT
>NZ_FUKJ01000251.1 GCF_900163745.1 Crenothrix polyspora | reverse complement strand
GTTCTTCGATGTTTGTTTCAACCGCTCACGCGCATCTTTTAAGTCATAGAGCAACTTAACGGATAATCGGCGTAGGACATCCTCCGGCAATTCCAGTAATTCGTCTTCGGTTAGTTGCAGCAGGTCGTGGTCGCTTAGTCTCATTAGCAATAATGTACAGCTTTTTTTTACCTAGAGTTGGGATTTTTTAAAGTAGGGGTCTGAATTTTTACCAAAAGTTTTTTAACGCTCAATGTCTATATTTCGTGGTGTGCAAACCATAAAATGTTAAAAAACTTATGGTCGATTACTTAGCTATTGGGTATCGCAAGTTGGATTAAGGTTTAGCGCCTTGCCTCGACAGCATTCTATGTTTGGTGTACTTTATCGAGTTATTTTTAATTGTCATTTGACAATCTGCTATGGCTCTTTTACTATCATGGAAAATTGACGAGATAACCCATGCCCCATCCCAATAAAGAAATCGCGGCCGCCTTGCAGTATGCCTCGGATAATGGTTGGCGAATTGTGGAAGGCGGAGCTCATGCGTGGGGACAAATTTATTGTCCTTACAACAATAAAGACTGTCGATGTGGTGAGTTTTGCAGAGCGAGTATCTGGAGTACACCCAGAAAACCAGAAAATCATGCCAAGCAAATTCGACGTATTGTCGATAACTGTGTAAAACACAAACCTGTGTGTGAGGAATAAGTATGGTTGATTATGATTTCACTCTTAAATTTGATATTTCTGCCTTTGAATGCGAGCCAGAAACTTTTTTGGATCAACTTTATGAAGCAGGATGCGATGATGCCATTATTGGCATTGGCCGACCTGGGCGCATTTCTATGAATTTCACAAGGGAAGCCAAGACAGCATCAGAAGCTGTTTTAAGTGCATTAAATGATGTACAAAAAGCACTCCCTCAAGCGAAGCTAATTGAAGCTACTCCCGATTTTGTTGGCTTGACTGATATTGCCGATATTTTAGGGTGCAGTCGCCAAAACATTAGAAACCTTCATCTTAAATATCAATCATCGTTTCCAACACCTGTTCATGAGGGCAGTACAACATTGTGGCATCTCGCCAAGGTGTTGCCTTGGTTCAAAGGTAAAAGCAACTATACTGTGGAAGATAGTTTGCTTGAAATTGCATTGACCAACATGAAAATTAATCTGGATCGACAAATGGGTGATGTTTATACAACCCAATAAGTTGTAATAGCTGTTGTATTGCATGATTGATTTTCCATTCAATACAAACTGTGCATATTGCGGTTAATCATTTGAGTGAGGCGATTGGGTATCGCAAGTTGGATCGTAGGGTTTAGGGATACGCCTCCTTGCCTCGGCAGCATTCTATGTTTAGTGCACTTTATCGCGTTGGGTTCAACCGCCAGATGCAAAAAGCCGCATGTCCGGTGGCGTGGGAGGGATAACGAGCGCAATCCCGTTATCTCCACCCGATTGGGTTACGCCTTATCGCGTTGAGTAGTTACTCGTGTTTAGCACTTTTCACATGTCTTTGTATCTGTATATGTTCTTCCACAGCGGGGGCATTCCCATGTATAGGTCGGATTTTTGAAATTAGAGATAAGTGATTTAGACGTAATAGTAAAATTTTTGTACATTTGTGTTTCCTTTTTTCCTCGTACCAGTCAAGTTAAGCCCTGTTGCGAGGTATCAGCATGGCCTAACGTTTGTTAAGATGTGGCCTTTAGAAGAATAAGAAAAGCCAACAACGTTTATTTTATAACTGATTTTCAAACCCGCCACAGTAAGACCGATCACACGGTTCAGATTGCCGTTCGCTACGCGCAGACAATCTAACCTTACTTGTTGTGATCAAATAATTACTTCAAAATTACAGAAAAACCTTTTACTTAAGTTCGTATGCTGGTGAGCCGGATGAGAAATGACCACAAATTTGATTCGCACCAACATGGATTCTATGAACATAACAAGCATAGTAATCAGATTTTGGGTCATTCATTCTGTATTTACAGTCGTCACACTTTTGCCAACCGGTGGCTCTTGATAGACCATTCTTATCTATTTGCTGACTTTGAGTCGCACGCTTTATACTGCTAAAAAGTCCCATTTTTTGACTTCCTAATTATTTAAAAATATAAATGACGAGTGACATTTTAAACCTTCCAAACTTTGTTACAATCAAGCAAATGAGATATTTCATCGGTTGAGGCGAGATTATGTCGGTAAATGAAAAAATCAGGTTAATTCGAGAAACCAAAGGATTAACTCAGGAACAAATTGCTGAAAAACTAGGCATTTCACCAACGGCTTACGGTGATATTGAACGAGGCGATAATGACCCTAAACTATCAAAGTTACAAAGAATTGCTGAGATTCTTGAAATACCATTATCAGAATTAATTGATTTAAGTGATAAAGGGACTTTGAACATCAACTTTAATAAACAGGGCAAGCATTACAATGTATATCTTGGTTCATCAAATTCTGAATTAAAAGAACAGTTATTGATTAATGAGTTACAAAAAAAAGAACTTGCGATGAAAGACAGGGAAATTGAAAACTTAACGGAAATCATTACCTTGTTGAAAAGAGAACCGCAGGGTCACCGCATATAAATTATTAATATTTAGAATCAATCGGTTACAAGAGGCAAAATGATTTCCAAAAAGCAGAATATACATATAACTGATTGATTATCGGATAATTAAAAAAGTCAAATGCGTTTGCCCTGAAGAGAGCCGACCCAACTCGATAAGATACGCTAAACATAGGATGCTGCCGACGTAAGGATTTGCATCGTTCGAGTTGAAGCTAGCTGTTAGCCCAATTTACCGTACTTGCAAATCCTGACGATTTATTTTGCTAACGCGACAGGGTAATTAGGGTGCTGAGGATTGACAATCAGAGCTTGCTGACGTGGATCAACAATTAAATCCATTGCTTCTAAAGGAATAACACCTAAAAGCGACTCGTTACCTAACACAACAGCTTCAGTCACATAACTGCGATTTTCAAATGCTATTTCTATCGGGGCTATTTTGGGTACTTTGAGTTGATGGCCATCTGCAAGCGTAACGGTTTGTCGACTAACTTCAGTAATATCAAAACCAAGCTGTAAAGCGACCTCTTCTGTCACACACATAAAAGTTGCCCCCGTATCAACTAACGCACTAATTTCTACGGCCTGTCGATTAAAAAGATTTGTTAATTTGAGTGTTGCGTAAGTTAAACCCATGTTATTACCTTTGTAATGAGTAGATTGGCGGTTAGTCTAGCATATTCGTAACATGGGTATTACAACACGGTAACTCGTGACGAATAGCAGCCTTATCGGATATTACGCAGCATAATTGCCCTCAACGCGATAAGATGAGCTAAACATAGGATGCTGCCGACGTGTTGTAAGTTGTAATTACACAACCGCCCTTGGGTAACTTTGGGCGGTTTTTTTGTTAGGGTACTTATTAAAATGATGTCCTCGTTACAATTGCTAGCAACGCTACCCAACTTGGAGAATTGGTCAATGTCCATCACAACCGACATCCTCTTACGGCAAGCTATACAGCTTCCGGTTAATGATCGCGCAGCCTTAATTGAGGGACTTATTGTTAGCCTGGATAAGCCCGACCCCTCACTGGATGCCTTATGGCTAAAAGAAGCCGAAAGCCGTCTTATGGCCTATCGATCAGGTGAACTTGATGCCATTGATGCCGATCAAGTTTTTGCCGCGTTGGGTAAGCGCATTTG
>NZ_FUKJ01000250.1 GCF_900163745.1 Crenothrix polyspora | reverse complement strand
TCGAAGAAACCGAAAATCGTGCCAAACAAATTTCCGGGCAACTGCAATCACAACAAACCGCCGGTAATGATGCCCAGTTAAAACTATTGGATGCCGAAGCGCGTTTGGCCAATACCGAGCAACAATTGCTGGCGGCCACTGCATCGTTAAGTAAACCCACACCGAACACGCCCAATCCCGCACAGGACAAGGCAGCGCTAGCGCAGATGCAACAGCAATTGGCCAGCAGCGAACATGAACGTCAAAAGTCGCAAACCGTCATCAGTCAGTTGGAAGCTGAAAAGAAAAACTATGAACAACAGATCCAAACATTACAAAAAACCTCTGCGGTTGTTAGCATTGCCCAAAAACCGGTGATTGAGATCATTGACCCACCTTTTGTGCTGGTGCGTGGCACACCCACGGTAGTGATGCGTTCTGTGGTTAAAGAGCGCGACATCATCGGAAAGGTAACGGCTTCTGCCGGCATTATGTCGGTTATGGTGAACGACAGTAAGAATAGCTTGGATGATCGGGGAATTTTTAAAAGCACCGTCAGTATTAAAGGTGAAAAAACGCCAGTTAGCGTGGTGGCCATCGACAATAATGGTGCACGGGAGAGCCTGGATTTTTTGTTGGCCATCGAGGGGGCGGCAGTGGGTGGCCAGCGTAGTGATAATGAAATTACGCCTTTAGTCGCTGAAAATCCGTGGAAAGATATTGATTTAGGCCATTATTACGCGTTGATCATTGGCAATAACCATTATGAGAAAATCCCTGCGTTAGATACCCCTGCTAACGATGCCCGTGAAGTCAATACGATATTAAGCGCAAAATACGGTTTCAAAACCCAGTTATTGCTGGATGCCAACCGTTATCAAATCCTGTCGGCAATGAATGAGTTGCGTGGCAAATTAACCGAAAATGATAATTTGCTCATTTATTATGCAGGGCACGGTGAACTGGATAAGGTCAATATGCGCGGGCATTGGCTGCCGGTCGATGCCGATGCTGACAATACTGCCAACTGGATTTCTACGGTATCCATCACCGATATTTTAAACTCGATGTCGTCCAAGCATATTTTGGTAGTCGCGGATTCTTGTTATTCTGGCGCGATGACGCGTACGTCTTTGGCGCGATTGGATGCTGGGATGGGTCAGGATAAAAAATCAGAATGGTTGAAAGCCATGTTAAAAGCCAAGTCCAGGACGGTGCTGACTTCCGGTGGTTTAAAGCCGGTTATGGACGGCGGTGGTGGAGCACATTCGGTATTTGCCAATGCCTTTATCAAGGCGTTACAAAGCAATACAGGGTTACTGGAAGGCCAGGAATTGTATCGCAATGTATCTGCTAACGTGATTGCCATTGCGGCCAATTATGATGTGGAACAGGTGCCGCAATATGCACCGGTAGCCAATGCAGGCCATGAGGCGGGGGAGTTTTTCTTTATGGCAAAATAAACAGTTCTGTAGATTGTAAAAAACTCACTTGAATCCAATAAGAACCTAAAATAATAAGAGGACAAAATGATGAATACTTTAATATTACCTAGCACCACAACAACCAACCGAATGAGGCGTTATTCGATTTTTTTGGCCTGTTGTGCAGCACTACATACAGGTTCAGTTAACTCAGCAGAAGTTCCAGATCCATTGCAGTTGAATGGAATCAAAGAAGGAATTCTTACCCCTAATCAATTAGAAATGGGTAGGCTTATTAACGCTGTTTGCTCCTCACGTAACGCAGACCAAAATTTCTTAGATCGATGCGACGCTTTGGCTAATGCCAGGGGAACAACGGAGGGGGCTCTTAGTAACGAAGACCTCGCTGGTATTTTAAAGAAAGTTACCGACGGGCAAAACTTTGCTAAAAATAATCCTAAAAAGAACACTAACTCAACCTTGAGTAACCGAATTGCGGCTATTAGAACCGGAAGGCAATCCGGTGGATTACAACTCAGTGGTTTAATGTTTGATAGTAATGGCAATCCTGTTTCTTTATCGCAGTTAGCCAAATTGAATACTTCATCTAACAAAGCCGCAGCAGGTGACAACAGTTTTGATCGCTTGGGTATTTTCGTTAATGGCAACATCGGTTTTGGTGATAGGCGTACAACTGTCAACGAATATGGCTATAACCAGGATACTCATGGCGCAACAGCCGGTATTGACTATCGGTTTACTGACCATTTTTTACTGGGAACTGCTTTTAGCTATAACAATACCCGTACCGGTTACACTAACAGCTTAGGAAGCATGGACACTGATAGTTTCAGCGGTGCGCTTTATGGTTCTTTTTTTACCGATAATGGTTTCTTTGTTGATGGTATTTTTAGTGGCAGTCATCTTGATTACTCTAGTAAGCGCAATATTCAGTATACGTTGAGTACTGATACAAAGGTGGGAGGGCTGGTTAATACCGATGGTACAGGCAAAAACCAAGGCACTGAATTCAATGTTGCGATGACCAGTGGCTTCAATTTTAACAAGGGTGGCTTAACTCTCACTCCACAACTTCGTGTTGATTATACCAATACACAGGTTGGTGCAATGGATGAGAATAAAACAAATAATCTTAAAGACGGCTGGGCATTGCATGTCGATCAACAATCCTTTGAATCATTGCAAACTGCGGCGGGCTTACAATTAGCCTACGCAATTAATTTACCTTGGGGGGTTATTAGCCCTATGGTGCGTGCTGAATATATTCATGAGTTTCTGAATGATAGCCGTAATATCCATGTTTATGCGCTTGGTGACAAAAATACAGCTAAAATAAATGCTAATCTTAAAACAGATAACCCAGACCGCGACTTTATCGTTGCCAGTGCTGGGCTATCCGCACAGTTTGCCCATGGTATTTCCGCATTTGTTAATTACGATACCGTACAGGCACATTCTTACATCAATAACCACAATTTTTCGGGTGGTGTAAGAGTTGAGCTGCCTTTTTAATACCCAACA
>NZ_FUKJ01000442.1 GCF_900163745.1 Crenothrix polyspora | reverse complement strand
GACGACGTGCATCGTTGTCCCATTTGCTGGGGTAGTCTGTGGGGTAGTGCGAATATTTACTACAAAAGTAAAAAGCAAAACCGACCTATCAAAACGCTATTGGCTTGAAAACGGCGCTATCAAAAAAAACGCAGCGGCACAGATGTACAGCGGCAATGCTGAGCGGGTGACAATGCCTTTTAGCAAGTTCCCTGAAGTATTGGCAGCGGCAACCAGTAAGGAAGCCGTTGTATTTGGGACTCATGCGACCAGTTACCCCGATAAAGTAAAAATCACAACCAAGGGCAGCGAAAAACCCGAAAACGACACCATTTCACGCACCAAAGACTTTTACGCATATCCTGAGAATCAGGCCGGTGTATTGATGATAGATCATGATCCGAGTGAATACGGGCAATTATTCAACCTAGAATCATTGTTAGCCAAATTAACCGAAATACACCCAGAGATTGCACAGGCGGCGCGTGTTGTTAGGGGCAGTGTATCAGCAGGTGTACACCTTGCAGGGCACTCGCCCCGCACCGATAAAGGTTTCCATTTGTACATGCCTGTTGTCAATTCAGAAGACATACCGCGATATGGTAAGGCGTTATTTAACAAACTTTGGCTACGTGGCCACGGATTTATTGCATTGAGTAGTAGCGGTGCGATGCTGTTACGCAGTCCGATAGATGAATCTGTATTTGGTTCTCAAGGGCTGGATTTTTCAGGGAAGCCAATCATCCAAGGGGGCGGCATTGAGTACACGCCACCCGTAGCTGAATTTACAGACGGTGACATGTTGGACACGTCCACGCTGTTAGATTTAACTGACGATGAAAAAACCACGCTTAAACAACTTCAGGACGCTGCTAAAGAGGCAATAAAACCACAGGCGGCAATTGTACAAGCGCATTGGGCAGCCGAAAAAATGGCAGAAATGGTACTCAATGGCACATCAGAAAGTGAAGCAAAGGCTACTATTGAGCGCATGTTATCCGGTGACAATAGAGACTTGTATGGTGAATTCATCCTTACATTTTCCAGTGGTGAACGGGTGAAAGTCTCGGATGTTTTGGACAATCCAAAAAAATATAACTTTAAAACCCTTGCCGATCCTTTGGAGGGCACACAATACGGCACAACGACCGCCAAGTTTTATTGGAATAACGGTAAAAAACCCGTTGTTAACAGCCAAGCGCATGGCGTAGAGACTAAATATTTTTTACACCGAATGGCTAATAAATTCTCTGAGTTGTTGGCCAATGCCAGCGACAACCCCGACGGTTTAGACTGGTCAGAACCTGACTGGTTTAGCGATGAAACGCTACACCCTGACTGGTTTGACGAAGCAGAGACGACTAAAACATCTAAAGCGGCAAGGGCACTGCTATCTGGCGTTTATAAAGTTTATCTGATTGGCGTGTGCGAGTCGCTTGGGTGGGTTTCACGAACAAGAATGGATGGCAGCAAATCAAACCCAACACCGCAACATTTTAAAGTTGCCATAATCCACAGCCTTATTGAATTGGCAAAAAAACACAGATGGTACATTATCCACGATACAGGATTTTTTTATATTTACGATAAATCTCAATGGATTCCATTGATAGACGCTGAGGTGAAAACTCTTTTGTGTGATGCGGCTATCAAAATGAGTTATGCAGTGATCGAAGCCAGGAACGCCAACTTTGTAGATCAGCTATTTAAACAGGCAATACACGAGGGATTTTTTGCAGAGCGTAACCACAAAAAACAATCAATCATTAATCTGGCCAATGGCTCACTAGTGTTGAATGAGGACGGTATCAAGCTAAAGGATTTCGATCACAGAGATTTTTTAACGCATAAACTGGACTTTGATTACGATGAAATAGCGGTAAATCAACCCCTTTTAAAGTTTCTTGCAGAAGTGTTACCCGATCCTGAGACCCGTAAAACATTGCAGCAGGTGGCGGGTTATCTGTTCATCAAAGGCTTGAAGATGGAAAAAATCTTTTTTCTGTTTGGGACTGGCAGCAATGGTAAATCAGTTTTCTTTGAGGTGATTAATGGCATATTAGGTACTGAAAACGTTAGTAATTACTCATTGGAGTCATTGACCAATGATAACGGTTATTTCAGGGCAATGATTAAAGACAAAATCGTTAACTATGGCTCGGATATTAACCTTAATAAGATTGACGCAGGGATATTTAAAACGCTTGCATCAGGTGAACCAGTAGAAGCGCGTTTACCGTTCAAAGAACCGTTCATGATGGATGATTACGCCAAATTGATATTCAATGTTAACCGCATGGATAACGCCAATATTGAACACACGCACGGCTTTTATAGAAGATTGCTGATAATTCCCTTTAACAAAACCATTGCAGACGACCAGCAGGACAGAGACCTTCACAAAAAGATTTTAGCGAATAAGGCAGGCGTTATTAACTGGATTATTGAAGGTGCAAGGCAGGTTATCAGCAGCCGCGATATTTTCATATCGGACGAATGCAACGATTTCAAGGCTAGATTCCTTAAGGAAACTGACAACGTGGCCATGTTTGAAGAATCTGAAATTATCGAGCATTACCAGCTTGAAGGATATTACAAGACCGTTAGCGATTCATACAAAGACTACAAGGCCTATTGTTTGGACGCAGGACACCGCAACCCGTTAGGTAGAAACAATTTTACTAAGCGAATGGAAACCATAGGGTTTGAAAAACTTAAAGAGCGTGCGGGCTGGTATTTAAAAAAACCGTATCAGTCACCCGTTTAGAGACCCCTGTTTGTTTTGTCACTTTGTCACAAAAACGCTACAGGCCTTACACGCTAAGGCTTTCAGGCGTGACAAAACTCTGACAAAACTGTGACAAAGCGTTAATTTAACCCTTCACTTTGTCACAGGCCTAAAAACAAGGCTTAAAAGCCTGTGACAAAGTGAGTTTAATATAAAAAATGCTACAGGCCATACGCACCAAGGCTTTAAGGCAAAACAAACAATAGACGTGTGACAAAGCGGTGACAAAATAAAACGCGCTTTGTCACAAATAAGTTATTGATTAAAATATAATAAAACACGACTGTGACAAAGTGACAAAGCAAACATAACCTTTTATAAAATATGCCATTAACGACCCTGAAAAACTCACCGGCCTATTGACTTACATAAAAAAAGTAGCGCCATGATTCAACATTTTTGAGTGCGGATATATCCGCATCTATAAAACAAAAGACTGGTTAATGATTTTAGGGCATTTGCAGTTGTCGTAAATGCCTTAACCGCACTCAATGCGGTAGTTTTTAAATAATCGTTAGTTGATATAATTCGAGTTATACTAACTAATAATAGTTTTACTATTTATAATTATATTAATATTGACACAATTAAAATATTAATATAGTGTTTTAATATTTACAAACTACAACTATGGATATTATGAGCATTACGACAGATAAACGAAAACGGGACATCAAGGGTAAAACAATGTGGATTCCGTCCGCGTTGATCGGCAGCGTTGAAGCAATGATAATCGACTGGAAAATAACCGAGGCGCAAGAAACATTGCGGCGGCTTACAGGCGATACTGGCAAACATGCGACTACTGAGGTATTGGCGGACATTAACCAAACGATAACAGAACCAATGGTAACAACGGTATTGCCTGATGAATCAGGATTGGTACTCACACCACAGCCACACCCCGAACCCGAAACGCCAAAGCTTAAGCAGGTTGAATGGGTAGAATCAGCACCAACACAGCCTCACTCTGATTATGACGGTAAAAGGGGATTACAGGTAGAATTTGAACACCTGTACGGTAAAAAATTAACTTCCAATAACATGGTAACGTTAGTAAACGAAGCGGTTGAGGCATTGGAGATTGATAGAGGAACAGATAAAGCCGGTAGACCGGAACAAATACGAGACCCTGAGAAGCGTAAGGCTATTTATCAATGGCATGTGGACAGAATTAACTCCTAAAGATGGCGCACACCAAATGATACGGGAGTATAACAAAACAGACTGCCAACTTAGAGCGGGACATCCGAGCATTTAAAGACTATAATTAAAATGGTAATTCAGATTTAATACCTGATAACTTATAAATATAATAATTAAAAATCATTAACATACAGCGAGGTGAATCATGACGGTAGAAAATTCGCACATGAAAAGCCTGTACAAAAAATTACAAACAGTTGGCTACAATCAAAAATATGTTCAGTCTTTGCTACCTGATTGGTGGGACGATGAAATTGCTGAAACACCCGCCGGATTGCAACAAGCCAGCTTAATTTTAGGGCAAACGTTTAGCGTTCGTGCCGAAACTTTGTGGACTAAAGGCGCTGAACCCGCTTTAAATTTACCGCAAGGCATACGCTTTAAGCATCGTGAAAATGTTGTTGCTGATGATTTGAGCGTTGCCTGTGCTGTTGCGCGTTCGCTTGCCAGAATTGTCTTAAAAGCATTCCCCGTTAAACCCAAGCCTGTTTTTTATCCTGATGCCAGCGCCTTACGTAAGCAGCTTCTTGCCGATAAAAAATGGATTAGCTTTCACGATATTTTGCAACACTGCCTTGATAGCGGCATTCCTGTTATTCATCTTCAACATTTACCCAACAATGCTAAAAAAATGGATGGATTGGCCTTTGAACAAAGTGGCCGTCCGGTTATTGTACTGACCCAAAAACATCAACACGGTTATATGTTGTTCGATTTGGCGCATGAACTGGGGCATATTACATTAGGCCATGTGAGTGCTGAACATTCAGTTATTGACCAGAAAATAGACGCTGAAGCCGATGACGAAGACGAACGTGCGGCTAATCGTTTTGCATTGGAATTATTAACCGGTGATCCTGAATGTAAAATTGTTCCAGCGGGGCGTAACCTTAATGCCAATGAACTCGCTAATGTTGTTGAAAGGTTTGGTGAAAAACACAAAATTGATCCACTGCATATTGCATTAAATTATGGGCATAACCAAAAGCGTTGGCCGGTGGCTAATCTTGCAATCAAGCAAATTACCCAAAATACACCAACCGATCAAGAAATACTGCATAAGGCTTTACTGCAATTCTTAAATTTTGACGAACTTAACGAAGATGATCTCGCTTTACTGCATACCCATTTGAAGGGATAAGCCGATTGATCGTTCTAGCCGATAACGACATCATTCTCAAATTAGCGCAATGCGACTTGTTGGATGACCTACCGGCTAGTCTAGGTCAAGAATGGACTGACATATTTATTACACCTACCGCAAAATACCAGTTACTGCCCAAAAAACGCGATAAAGCTTTGAACAAATGCGGCAACGAGGAAACCTTGGCGCGGCTTACTGCCTTTCTCGAAAAAACACAAACCTTACCTGAAGTTCAAGATACCTCTTTATTAACCATACTTGGCGACATTGATGGTATAGACGATGGCGAAAATTTTTTATTTGCAGCCGCTGCTGAAGCTGATAATCCTTTGCTGATAACCGGTGACAAAAGAGCGTTAGGCGCTTTATTGGAATATCGAGACAGCTTGCCTACCGTGTTTTCAACACTACAAAACTCTGTAATTATTTTTGAAACTGCAATTTTATTGGTTATGCGTAAACTCGGTTTTGCTATCGTCAAGCAAAAATTACTCGGCTCACCTAAACCCGATGTTATGTTACGGCTGGCACTGAGAGGCGAACCGAAAGAGGCTAACCTTGTGGAATGCTTATGTTCTTATTCGAAAGAAGTCATACCGTTATTGGCTTTTAAGAAGTATTTGCCGCCGGAATTAAATCAAGACTAAAGAGCTAAACTCCAACAACGTTCTTACTCGGTTCTCTAAACATTATAAAAAACACCTAAAAAATAACCAAGGCCGTGTAATGCCAATAACATGCAATAAACTGGTATGAGCTTCAATGAAAACACCAGAGTAAAAATCCCTGCCATATTGCACTTACGCAAATTAGGGTACAACTACCTATCGCTGGCTAAGGCTAAAAGAGAAGAAAGCACCAATATTTTCACTGATCTGTTTACCGAAAGCCTCATTCGTATTAATCCAGATTTGGATGAAAGTGATACAAAAAGGGCTTTTGATAACATTTCTTTGGCCTTGGATAATGAGGATTTGGGGCAAGCCTTTTTTAATATGCTTACGGCTACTTCAGGCATTAAGCTGATTGATTTTAAAGATTTCAGCAATAACTCATTCCATGTTGTTACCGAACTCACTTATAAAAATGGTGAAGATGAATTTCGCCCCGATATAACGCTATTGATAAACGGAATGCCGTTGGCGTTTGTTGAGGTAAAAAAGCCCAATAACCAACAAGGCGTATTGGCTGAAAGAGATCGAATCAACGTTCGATTTAAGAACAAGAAATTCCGAAAATTCATTAACATCTCACAACTTCTTGTCTTTTCCAATAACATGGAATACGACGTGGAATCTATTGAGCCTATCCAAGGCGCGTTTTATTCCTCAACCTCCTATTCCTCTGCAAACTTCAATTGCTTTAGAGAAGAGGATAAATTTGATTTAGAGACACTACTTCAATCAGAAGATGATGAACTGGAAAATTTTGTTTTAAAAGACAACAACCTTTCAGCAATCAAACATTCACCCGAATTTATTACCAATAAAGAGCCTACCACACCCACTAACCGGATATTGACCGCCCTGTTCAGTAAACAGCGTTTTGCAATGCTGTTAAAGTACGGTATTGCTTATGTGGAAGAGTCAAAAGGGTTAGAGAAGCACATCAGCGCTACCCGCAATTGTTCGCCACCAAAGCGATTGAGCGCACCCTAGAAGGCGGTATTAAAAAGGGCATTATCTGGCATACCCAAGGCAGCGGCAAAACAGCACTTGCATTTTATAACGTCAAATACTTAACCGATTATTTTCAAACAAAAGGTGTTGTACCCAAGTTTTATTTTATTGTTGACCGCATTGATTTGATGGATCAGGCCAAAAGGGAATTTAACAGCCGTAGCTTAATGGTGCATACGGTGAATTCAAAAGATGAGCTGGTTAACGATTTTAAGGTAAAAAAGGCAATCCATAATTTAACCGGCAATCGTGAAATTACGGTCGTTAACATTCAGAAATTTAAGGACGATACCGACGTATTAAGGGTTAATGACTATGACATCAACACCCAGCGGGTTTATTTTTTGGATGAGGTACACCGAAGCTATAATCCGACTGGAAGCTTTTTGGCCAATCTGTTTAATTCAGATAGAAACGCGATTCTTATCGGCTTAACGGGAACGCCGCTTATTGGTAAAGACAGGCGTTCTAGTGATACCTTTGGGGATTATATTCACAAGTATTATTACAACGCCTCTATTGCTGATGGCTACACGTTAAAACTGATACGTGAAGGCATTGAAACCAAGTACAAAATCCAATTAGAGCAGGCATTAAAGGAAGTTGAAATTCTAAAGGGGGATGCCGACAAACGGCTGATTTATGCCCACGAAAAGTTTGTTGAACCGATGCTGGATTACATTGTTCAGGATTTTGTAGCCAGCAGAAAAAGGTTTGATGACCATACCATTGGCGGTATGGTGGTGTGTGATAGCGCCAATCAAGCGAAAAAGTTATTTGAAATTTTCATCAGTAAGTACAACCCAAACCAAAAAACCATAGAATCGGTGCAACCTTATCTGATGGTGGCTGAACCCTCGGCTGAATACGGCAATTACCAGAGCAAGTTAACCGCGTCTTTGATATTGCACGATATTGGCAATAAAAGCGACCGCAAACAGGAAGTAGAAGATTTTAAAGACGGCAAGATTGACTTGTTGTTTGTTTACAATATGTTGCTGACTGGTTTTGATGCCAAAAGGCTAAAAAAACTCTACATTGGCCGCGTTATTAAAGACCATAATTTATTGCAAACCTTAACGCGGGTAAACCGGCCTTATAAAAAGTTTAGATATGGCTTTGTGGTTGATTTTGCCGATATACGCAAAGAGTTTGATGCCACCAATAAAGCCTATTTTGATGAGTTACAGGGTGAACTGGGTGATGAAATAGGCACTTATTCCAACCTGTTTAAATCAAAAGAAGAGATCGAGGCGGAATTTGCAGACATTAAGGAAAAGCTGTTTTCTTATGATTTGAATAATGCAGAAATTTTCTCTCAGCAGATTAGCCAAATTAAAGACCGTAAAACTGTTCTGGAGATTAAGAAGGCGTTAGAAAATGCCAAGAACTTATACAACCTTATCCGTTTGTATGGCCATTTTGATTTGTTGGAGAAACTTGATTTTAAAAAATTAAATCATCTGTATAACGAAACAGCACATCACTTGGATAAGTTGAATCTTATAGAGACGATGCAAAACAATGTGGACACCACCAATTTGCTCAATGTCGCTTTAGAGAACGTATTATTCATGTTCCAAAAAGTGTCAGAACAGGAAATGGTGATAGCCGATCAACTCAAAGATACATTACGTAAAACCCGTGAAGCCTTGGCGGGTAATTTCGACCAGAAAGACCCTGAATTTATTTCTTTGTATGACGAGTTAAAACGCTTGTTTGATAAGAAAAATCTGGATGAAATAACTCAAGAAGATATGAAACGTAATATTGCCTCATTGCAGCAAATATTTGATAAAGTTACCGAGCTAAATCGTAAAAATAATTTGCTCAAAGCGAAATATGCTAATGATGCCAAATATGCCAGATTACATAAACGAATTATGGAAAAAGGTACTGTTTCCAAAAAAGAAAGTGCGATAGCTGAATCATTAATGGATATAAAAAATCAAGCCGATGATAAGGTTCTAATCAATTCTAAATTGCTGGATAACGAAGGCTATTTTGAAAAACTGATGATTAGAATGGTGATTGAAAGTTTTGACAAAATTAAAATTGTTTTAGAGCCTGAATCTGCCAAATACATTAATAGCTGTTTAGTAAAAGAATATATTAACGAATATCAAGGAACACCAAAGTGGTAACAAAAGATTTTACCAAAGATACAAAAGAACTGATTGATAACCTAAAGGGCATTTGTGCATCTTATGGCTTGGGTAATGATGGCAATGAATTTAAAATCATTACTCAGGTGTTTCTGTATAAGTTTATGAATGATAAGTTTGGCTACGAAGTTAAACAGCTTGAACCTAAATTAAAAGCCTCAGAAAGCTGGGAACAGGAAATAGCCGAATATACCGATGCACAGTACGAGATGTTATTGATGCGGTTGTCGCCTGATAGCGCCCAATTGAAAAGGGAACATTTTTTATCGAACTTGCACAACAAACAGAACACAGAAGAGTTTGCTAAATTATTTGATGATACTTTGCGTGATATTGCGATTTTTAACAACGAGATTTTCTCTGTTAAAACTGGCACAGGCGCAAAAATTACCTTATTTGATGAACTCAGCAATTATATTACCGACAGATCACAGCGGGATAATTTTTGCCGTGCCGTGATTAACCAATTGGTAAATTTTAGCTTTGAAAAAATCTTTCATCAAAAGTTTGATTTTTTCTCGACTATTTTTGAATACTTGATTAAAGATTACAACAAAGACGGCGGCGGTAAATATGCCGAATATTACACGCCCCATGCGGTATCAAAAATCATGGCTTCCATCTTGGTGGATAAGCCGGTAAATAATGTCACTTGTTATGATCCAGCGGCGGGTTCTGGTACGTTGCTGATGAATTTGGCCCATGCGATTGGTGAAGACCGCTGTACGATTTATTCGCAGGATATTTCGCAAAAATCCAGTAGCATGTTACGGCTGAATTTAATTTTGAATAATCTGGTACATTCTATTCAAAATATTATCCAAGGTAACACCCTGCTTACGCCTTACCATAAAGTGGGCGAAAAGCTGATGACCTTTGATTACATCGTTTCCAATCCACCGTTCAAATTAGATTTCAGTGATTATGTTGCCGATTTAGACAGCAAACAAAATCATGACCGTTTCTTTGCTGGCATTCCGAATGTTCCCAATAAAGATAAAGACAAAATGTCGATTTATCTGATCTTTATTCAACACATCATGTTTTCGTTATCAGCTAAAGGCAAAGCCGCAATCGTTGTTCCTACGGGCTTTATAACGGCTCAAAGTGGCATTGAAAAGAAAATTCGTGAAAAGTTAGTTGAATCAAAAATGCTGCGTGGTGTGGTATCGATGCCAAGCAATATCTTTGCGACCACTGGCACAAACGTTTCCATTTTGTTTATCGATAAAACCAACACCAAAGGCGACATCGTTTTAATGGATGCGTCGAAATTGGGAACAAAAATCAAAGAAGGCAAAAATCAGAAAACCCTGCTTTCGCCCGATGAGGAAGATTTAATCATCACGACGTTTAATAAACACGAAGCCGTAGAGGATTTTACGGTGGTTGTGTCTTACGAGGACATCAAAGCTAAAAATTATTCGTTTAGTGCGGGGCAGTATTTTGATGTAAAAATCGAATATACCGACATTTCACCCGCTGAATTTGAAACCAAAATGACAGGTTTTAAAACCAATCTTGATAAACTCTTTGCTGAATCTAGCGGTTTAGAAATTGAGATTAAAAAGCAGTTAGCCAGTTTGCAATTTAATGTTTAACAATTAAGAGGTGGTTATGTACGCATATAAAGAAATACTGACGCTGGACGATCCACAACAACTCAATTTAAAAACACCGTTGCCATTTTTGAAAGGCAAAAAAGTTGAAGTGTTAATTATCGTTGAAGAAGATGAAACCGATTACATTTCCCAAAACGCAGAGCTAATGCAACAGATTGAATCATCCATGCAAACTCATCAACAACGCGCTGGTTATAAACCAACTGACGAGGAAATGAATGCGATCCTTAGTATTTGAAGGTAAAACGTGGGAGGTTTATGAACAACTGCGAGAGCAAGATAAAAAACAGCATCAGAAATTATGCAAAATCTTAAAAGAAATGCTCAGAAATGACCCCGCGCAAGGTTTAGGTAAACCCGAACCGCTTAAACATCAACTTTCTGGTTTGTGGTCACGTCGTTTATCACAAAAAGACCGATTAGTTTATCGGTTTGATGATGATTCTATTTTTGTATTTGCGATTGGCGGACATTATGAGGATTGAGATTAAAAAGCAATTGGCGGGTTTGAAGTATGCCTAAATCATTAACGAAAATATCACAACTCATTGACGAAATTTCAATGGGTCCATTTGGCTCTGACATTAAAGTAGAAAATTTTGTTGATTTTGGAGTGCCAGTTTTAAACGGTTCAAATATCCAAAAATACAAATTGCTTGAAGATGAATTTAGGTATGTCACCCCAGAAAAAGCTAAAACTTTTAAGAAGGCGATAGCAAAAAGAGGCGATATTGTAATAACTCATCGGGGGACATTAGGGCAAATTTCTTATATCCCAGAGAGTTCAAAATTTGATGAATATGTAATTTCTCAAAGTCAATTTAAAGTTTCGTTAAATAGACTGTTAGTTGACCCTGCTTTTTTTGTTTATTATTTTCATACCGCAGAAGGTCAGAAAAGATTATTGGCAAATAAATGTCACGTTGGAGTACCTGCATTAGCACAAGCAACCACTAATTTTAGACTTATTGAAATTCCTCTCCCATCAATAACCATTCAACAAAAAATAGCCGCTGTTCTTTCATCCTTAGATTCTAAAATAGAACTCAACAACAAAATCAATACCGAGTTAGAAGCAATGGCAAAAACGCTTTATGACTATATGGTTTGTGCAGTTTGATTTTTCTGATAAAGACGGCAAGCCTTATAAAACCAGTGGCGGTAAAATGGTTTGGAATGAGGAGCTGAAAAGGGAAATTCCAGAGGGATGGAATGTTAGTGGACTGAGTGATATTGCAAATATTACGATGGGGCAGTCCCCACCGGGGGAATCTTATAACGAAGAAGGAAATGGAATGATATTTTTTCAAGGTTGTACTGATTTTGGAAATCGTTTTCCATCTGTACGCCAATTTACTACGCAACCTACACGTTTTGCGAAAGAAGGTGATATTTTATTGAGTGTACGCGCCCCCGTTGGAACGATAAATGTTGCAAAGGAAAACTGTTGTATCGGGCGTGGTCTTGCTGCTTTAAATAGCAAAGATAATTGTATCGCTTATCTTTTTGGCGTAATGGTTAATTTGAAACAAATTTTTGATAGACGTAATGTAGATGGAACAACGTTTGGTTCTATCACAAAAGATGATTTGTTTTCTTTGAAAGTAGTTAAACCTAGTAATGAAATTTTGAGGCTATATCACGAAACTATAAATCCTGCTTTTGAAAAACAGAACAAAATTGAACTTGAAAACCAAACGCTATCCGAACTTCGTGATTGGCTGTTGCCTATGCTAATGAATGGGCAGGTGAAGGTAAATTAAAAGATTTATCCTGTAGCCTTCTACACGGCCAAACAAGGGTTTAAAACAAGGCAGGTTCAGCAATTTGAACAGTTGGCCACAGGTTCGACACCCAGAAGCCAATTACCAAACAGATCATATCCGTAATGTGGCCGTGTTGAATCGATAGGGTTAATCTTAATAATACATAGATTGATGATGTGTTTTGTTAGATAATTGCCCACATGGAAGCCTTCATTACAGCATCTGAGAACATTACTGACACATCAAGTTTGGAGTGGCAATATTACGCCAATCTGAGTAAGGATGATATTGTCAGTCGCTGGAAAACGCCAAACGGTGAAAGTTTATTAAAAAATCTCCAAGCCGCGCATTTTTCCCGCACCGCACTTGAGCAATACATTGGAAAATTTAATCACAAGTTTGATTTACGCGGCATTAAACTAGCAAAGCACGACCTTTCAAGTCTGGATTTAAGCGACGTTGATTTTTTCGCTGCTGATTTATCGAACGTAGTATTTAAAAATTCCATCTTATCCAACAGCTTTTTATCCGAATGCAATGTATGCGGCGCAATATTTGATTGGGCTAAACTTGATGGTGCATTGCTGGATAACGTGATATTTGACAACAAAACACGCTTTTTAGGTGTCAATATTCGCGAGGTTAATTTTACATTAGCGACATTGGTTTACGACTTAGCACTTTCACAACAACGTATTCAGCAATTGGAGCAACACTACAAAATCTTTTCTTGGTTTTTACGTGTAACGTGCGATTACGGGCGCTCTTTTTTGCGTTACTTGTTCTGGGTGGTAGGTTTTATTGTGGGTTATGCCGCGATTTATACCTATTTAATGGCTCACCCATTTTTTGATTGTCTTTATTTTTCAGTTGTTACATTCGCAACGGTTGGTTATGGCGATATTTTGCCCGTTACGCCGGTAGAAAAATTTTTCGTCATCACCGAAATATTAATCGGCTATATCATGGGAGGATTGCTCGTTGCTATTTTAGCTAAGCGTGTCATTGGCTAAATTAAAATTGTGAGCGGTTCGATTTTAGCCAAACAGGTTAGACGGCTAACTGATGAAGGATTTAACGAAGATAACCGGCAATCGTTGCGTTTTGAATTATTGCCAGCAGTGACAAAAACCGTAACCATTACCGTCACTAAAACACGATTTACAAAATTTAGACAATAAAAAATGGCTTAGACTTTCGCATAACCCATTGATTTATATTGGAGCCAATGAAGGGAGTCGAACCCTCGACCTACTGATTACGAATCAGTTGCTCTACCAACTGAGCTACATCGGCTTTCATTTTACATAATTTATTCTAGTCTAAAACAGCTGTAAATTCCATCTATGTCAAGGATATAATCCGTAAAAAAATAGTGTAATCTTTTCTTTGACATAATGACTCCGACTTCTCCTAAGTTTATAAGAGAGCCAAGTCCAAGTCACGCTGAACCAATACAGTCAATCAAACTACGCTGATAATTGTCGTGGTGATCGTAGAAAAATGGGAAGAATTGCTTTGTTATGGGCTTGTCCGTGCTGCCGTTGCCTAAATCCATTGGCTCAGAGTGTGTTGCAATGTACCCGCAGATTAATGCAATCGCCAACGCGGCAAAACACTCGCCTGGGTGACCGGTGCGTAACCTGCCACCGAACAGATAGAACCTGTTGGTACTCCACCAGCCAAACGGCACACCCGACACCGTGAACGCCATCGGCCAGCACATGCCCAAACCCCCGCCCAGGGAAAACGCCAGTCCAAGATGGCGATAATCCCAAACCTGTAATGGACAAACTATCGTAAAATTCTTTTGTGATCGGTACACCACGCCCTTTATTGTTTTTGGTCTTCTCAAGCCGTATGAGTCCGTTTTGATCTGTTCCCCTGTGCTTGTCTCAGCTTCTCCCTTTTTGTAGCTTCGAAAACATTGGTGGTGTTTTTTCAAGTCTAATCTACGAACTTACAACCAAATAGCTTCCTGCTCCAATACCTTGCCGTAATATTGCGACAAATTGCCCAACTGCATGAAATTATCATCCAGTCTGTTCAATGCATCGAGTTTTTGCATGGCACTGGCAAATTGCACACGGGTCTTAAGCCAGACCAGTCTGCTACCGTAGGTTCCAAGCTTAATTTGCCAATCAGCCATCCAATAAAATTGCAATATGGTGTCTGAGTGCAAAGATTCGGCCAAGCGGACGTAATTGGCCAAACCAACACCGTCATAATCGGGGAACAAAATCACCGAATCCGTGCGTTTTTGTTCCGAAAACCAGTTCAGTAACACCTCAGACAATTGCCCCCCGTAATAGACTAAACAACCGTTAAAGCCTTCCGACAACCAATCGCAGCGGTCGAACAAGGCCTGGTTTTCAACCAATAACAAGGGGTGGTTGCATTGCCAGGATTGACCAGCAACAACTTGCAAGGCAGCAACACCAAAAAGCCCGGTTAATTCCGAAGGCTGCATTACGGTATACCCGTCCTGCCAAACCACACCAGGATCCCAGGCCTTCATCAGCAAATAACAACACGCATGGCCGGACTGGCCTTTCTTGCTATCGCAATTTGTGCCAATATTTTGACTGCGGCTTGGCAATAAGGTTAGCGCCTCGCTCTCCAAAGGGTGTAGCTTGAGTAGATAATTGCGGATACTCTGCCGGTCTACCAGCCGAAAAACCGTGGCGGCTCCCAATTTTCTGATCTCCAGAAAACGGGTATCGCGTGCAAACTGTTCTAGTTGCTTACGCTGGCCTTGGGTAAAATCCGAGGCATTCAATGCTTGTTCGCTGGCTAATAATCGCCGTAGTGCCTCCGATAATACCGCCATGTGGGTTAACTCTCCTCAACAATTGGTTCAATGATTTGCCAATTTAAACGGCTGATATAGTTTTTGCCTTGTGTAGTGCCAATAGGCACACAATAACGCGCTGTGATTTGCGGTTCTGGCGAGGCAAAAATCAGCGAGAAACCAAATTCGGCGGCTGTTTCTATCAGGCTACGCTGGTTGCGCTGATCCAGCGATGCCGCTTCATCCAGATAACAGGCGGTCTTGATTTGCCTGCGCGGGTCTTGCATCTGGTTGAGCATGGCAAGCCCCGTAATGAGCTTGGCCATCAACACCGTACCGTTGGAGGCGGCACTGTCAATATCTTCAAATTCGGCAGGAGCCTGGTTTTCCTTGGCGATGATAAACACCAGCCGAAACAGATGTTCGACCTTGAGACTACCCCGCGCCTCACCTTCCTTAATCAGCAAGTCCTTGGCCCTGTTGAGCTCCTTGTCATCCAGCACGGCATTGTGGTCGAACAGATCAAATGATTGGCCGGAATCGACCTGTTCGGAGGTTGAAATCAAGGTTTGGATGGCCTTGACCAGAGCTTCTTCTTCGCGCGGCTTAATCTTGAACACCTTCAG
>NZ_FUKJ01000248.1 GCF_900163745.1 Crenothrix polyspora | reverse complement strand
ACCCCCGACCCTCGCCTTGTAAGGGCGATGCTCTCCCAGCTGAGCTAAGCACCCGACTAATGATGACTAGTTTACAGCATCTTTTAAAGATTTACCAGCTTTAAATGAAGCTATTTTTGCAGCTTTAATTGTAATCTCTTCACCAGACTGTGGATTACGACCTTTACGTTCGGCACGCTCCTTTACGGTAAAGGTTCCAAAGCCCACTAAAGCAACTGATCGCTTACTTGGATCAGCATCGCTCAACGCACTGGTTACTGCATTAATAAAGCCATCTAAAGCACGCCCTGCGTCCGTTTTTGTTAAGTTGGCAGATTCAGCGATAGCGTCAATAAGTTCCGATTTATTCATTATTCCCCCTTAGGAAGTAAATTTTATGTATATTCAGCAAAAAAAAGTGCTATTTCCCATGTACGATGCTCTGAAACACAAGAAGTACCGGCATTTATATCAATAGCCCTTGTCCTGTGTCAAGATTTAAACCCGCTAGAGGCCGCTATTTTTATGGTGTAGACAAAAAACAACAAATCTTTCAGGTTTGTTGATACTGCATTGTAGCTCAATAAGAGCTTAAATAAAGCGAATAAAATATAAGTCGTGTCAAGCAGGCGGCCACTATGAACGATTGCTTTTCATTCGCATTTGATATTGTTGAAAAAATGTACCCAAAAGTATTTTTTATAGGTAATTAAGTGGTCAAAATACAGCCCTTGTTTGGGCTGTGGTCGACCACTTATATCCGTAAG
This sequence comes from Crenothrix polyspora, assembly GCF_900163745.1. GTDB lineage: Bacteria > Pseudomonadota > Gammaproteobacteria > Methylococcales > Methylomonadaceae > Crenothrix > Crenothrix polyspora_B. Next base: position 7,112 of record NZ_FUKJ01000248.1, on the reverse strand, counting down.
GCTATACGCAACGGTTTTGTAGATTCAAAACAGGAAATGTAGGCTTTGTCCAAGGATATTAAAAACTTAATGTGCGGTAAGCACCAATTTGGCCAGCTTAATCGCGTCTGTTTCAGTTTGTGGTTGTTCTGATGCTTCTTGCTTTTCCACGGGAACGGGCATGTACTGCAATGCGACTTCCAGCACTTCGTCTATCCAGTGTACTGGCTTGATAATAAGGTTTTGTTTGATATTTTCGGGTATATCAACTAAATCTTTTTCATTATCCATCGGTATTAAAACCGTGGTAATGCCGCCTCTGTGCGCTGCCAGCAACTTTTCTTTAAGACCGCCAATAGCTAACACTTCGCCACGTAAGGTGATTTCCCCAGTCATGGCTACATTGGCACGCACGGGTATCTTGGTCAGCGCAGAAATAATGGCTGTACACATGCCTATGCCGGCACTAGGGCCATCTTTAGGGGTGGCACCTTCAGGAACGTGGATGTGAATGTCATTTTTTTGGAAGATGTCGTTATCGATGCCCAAAATTTCAGATCGACTTCTGACCACCGTCATGGCGGCTTCTATCGACTCTTTCATGACATCGCCCAATTTTCCGGTTGCTGAATGCTTGCCTTTACCTGGGATAACCGCAGTTTCAATAGTTAATAGCTCACCGCCAACTTCGGTCCAGGCAAGGCCGGTGACCTGGCCTATTTGATCCTGTTCTTCGGCAAGGCCATAGCTGTAGCGTCTGACACCCAGGTATTCATCCAGGTTTTCTGGTGTAATTGAAATTTTGGTTTTGCTGGGTTTTAACAACAGCGCTTTGACGACTTTTCGACAAATTTTTGAAATATCACGCTCAAGACTCCGTACCCCAGCTTCTCTGGAATAATACCGGATCATATCCCTGACAGTGGTTTCTAAAATTTCGATTTCGTATGCTTCAAGGCCGTTATTTTTGATCTGTTTAGGAACGAGGTAGCGTAGGGCGATATTGATTTTTTCATCTTCCGTGTAGCCAGCAAGACGGATAACTTCCATTCTGTCCAGCAGGGCAGGTGGAATGTTCAGCGTGTTGGCAGTGGCGACAAACATGACATCGGATAAATCAAAATCCACCTCCAGATAATGATCTGAAAAAGTATGATTTTGCTCAGGATCAAGCACTTCAAGCAACGCAGAGGCAGGGTCGCCACGAAAGTCTGCGGCCATCTTGTCTATTTCGTCCAGTAAAAACATTGGGTTGCGTGTTTTTACCTTGGCTAGATTTTGTAAGATTTTGCCGGGCATGGAACCGATATAGGTGCGGCGATGGCCACGGATTTCCGCTTCATCACGAACACCGCCCAGTGCCATGCGCACATATTTTCGATTAGTGGCTCTAGCAATGGATTCGCCCAAAGAGGTTTTGCCTACGCCTGGAGGGCCAACTAAACATAAAATCGGGCCTTTTAGTTGCTTTACGCGCTGTTGTACGGCGAGATATTCCAGGATGCGTTCCTTGACTTTTTCCAGGCCGTAATGCTCTTCTTCCAGCACCTGCTCAGCCACTTTCAAATCATGACGGACTTTGGTTTTCTTTTTCCACGGTACATTGATCATCCAGTCAATATAATTGCGCACCACGGTCGCTTCTGCCGACATCGGTGACATGAGCTTAAGTTTGCTAAGTTCTGTCGTGGCTTTGGTTTTGGCTTCCTTGGACATGCCCGCCATTTCAATCTTATATTCCAGTTCTTCAATTTCATTGGGCACATCATCCATGTCACCCAGCTCTTTTTGAATGGCCTTCATTTGCTCATTCAAATAGTATTCGCGCTGGTTTTTCTCCATTTGCTGTTTGACGCGGACACGGATTTTCTTTTCCATTTCCAGCAGGTCAACTTCGCCTTCCATGAGCGTCATTAAATCTTCAAGGCGTATTTCAACGTTGGCCGTTTCTAGTATTGTCTGTTTTTCATGCACTTTCAAGGGCATGTGCGCAGCGATAGTGTCGGCAAGACGACTGGGTTCATCAATGCCAGCTAATGAATTTAAGACTTCTGGGGGGATTTTATTATTCAGTTTGACGTACTGGTCGAACGAATTTAGCACCGTCCTTTGTAAAACATCCTGCTCTTGTTCGGAAAGAGCCAAAATATCTTCTATAGGGGTCACTACCGCTGAAAAAAAACGCTCTGTTTGCTGGTAGCGCAGTACTTGGCTACGTTCACTGCCTTCTACCAGTACTTTTACAGTGCCATCGGGTAGTTTAAGCAGTTGTAGAATATTGGCCAGCGTACCGATTTCATAAAGATCGTCAAATTTTGGATCATCAATTTCGGCTTCTTTTTGGGCAACCAACAAAATTTGTTTGTTATCTTCCATTGCCGCATCCAGTGCTTCAATGGATTTTTGGCGGCCCACAAAAAGCGGGATGACCATGTGCGGATAGACCACCACATCTCTGAGCGGTAGAACCGGTATTAAAGTATCTGTGTCTGACATCGTCTGTGTTTCCATAACGGGAACCTTAGGCAGTTTCTTGAATACCAAGATTTGGGGATGCTAATTAAAATAGCAAGTCCTAGAGGTGTTGTAAATGCATTTTTAGTGCAGGTTTTACGATTCCGCTACGTTTTTTTGGTTTTCGGACTCATAAACCAGATACGGTTCTGCTTGACCTAGAATAACGGCTTCATCAACAACGACTTTGCAAATATTATCAGCCGAAGGGAGTTCGTACATGGTATTTAACAAGACATTTTCGACGATAGTACGTAGGCCGCGTGCGCCGGTTTTTCTTTCCATGGCTTTTCGGGCTATGGCACCCAGAGAGTCTTCTCGAAACTCCAGTTCAGCACCTTCCATTTCAAACAAATGTTGATATTGTTTGATTAAGGCATTTTTAGGTTCAGTCAATATTTTAACCAGTGCGACTTCATCCAGTTCTTCCAAGGTCGCAACCACAGGCAGACGGCCAACAAATTCAGGGATCAAGCCGTATTTGATTAAATCTTCCGATTCAACCTCGGCAAACAGTTGGCCTACGTTTTTAGTGTCGTCTTTGGTTTTGACTTCGGCACTAAAGCCTATGCCGCCTTTTTCGGAGCGTGCCTTGATGACTTTGTCGAGTCCTGCAAAAGCACCGCCCACGATAAACAATATATTGGCGGTATTGACTTGCAAAAATTCGCCTTGCGGGTGCTTACGTCCACCTTGAGGTGGCACAGAAGCGACTGTGCCTTCAATTAATTTGAGCAGGGCTTGCTGAACACCTTCGCCAGAGACATCACGGGTAATTGAAGGGTTGTCCGATTTTCTGGAGATTTTATCGATTTCATCAATGTAAACAATACCAGTTTCGGCCTTTTCGATATTGTAATCACATTTTTGCAGAATTTTTTGGATGATGTTTTCCACGTCCTCGCCCACATAACCTGCTTCGGTGAGCGTGGTGGCATCGGCAATGGTAAAGGGGACATCCAGCAATCTTGCCAGGGTTTCAGCAAGTAAGGTTTTGCCTGAGCCGGTAGGTCCGATTAACAGGATATTGCTTTTTGCCAGTTCTACATTGTCTTTTTTGGATTTGCTGCGTAACCGTTTGTAATGATTGTAAACAGCAACCGCCAGCATTTTTTTGGCGCGATCCTGCCCAATAACGTAAGCATCCAGCTCATGTTTTATTTCTTTGGGCTTAGGCAAAGCACCGCCACTGAAAGTAGACTTTTCTTGTAGCTCGTCTTTGATGATGTCGTTACACAGTTCGACGCATTCGTCGCAAACGTAAACTGAAGGGCCTGCAATCAGTTTTCTAACTTCATGCTGACTCTTTCCGCAAAATGAACAGTACAGAAGTTTCTCCTCGTCTTTGCCTTTTTTGTCATTACTCATAACGAAAATCCTCTAAAACATCAATGTGAACTATTTACTTTCCATGTGATAAACAGCAATACAGAAACATTCAAAAGCCAATCCCTGGCATCAGAACTCATTCCGTTTAAGCTATCGCATCCCGACTCGACAAGACTTTGTCGATCAGTCCGTAGGTTACGGCATCGTTAGCACTGAGGAAATTATCCCTATCGGTATCTTGCTGAACTTTTTCTATCGGTTGCCCAGTATGATCAGATAATATCTTGTTCAGCTTGTCTCTGATTAACAAAATTTCCCGTGCGTGAATATCGATGTCCGAGGCTTGACCTTGAAATCCGCCCAGGGGCTGGTGAATCATCATTCTTGAATGCGGCAAACAATAGCGTTTGCCTTTAGCGCCGCCGGTTAGCAACAATGCACCCATGCTAGCCGCTTGGCCGATACACATGGTACTGACATCAGGCTTTATAAACTGCATGGTATCATAAATCGACATTCCTGCTGTTACTGAGCCACCCGGTGAATTGATGTACAAATGAATATCTTTGTCGGGGTTTTCTGATTCCAGGAACAGCAACTGGGCGACAATCAGGTTGGCCATGTAATCTTCAACTTGGCCGACCATAAATATGACGCGCTCTTTTAATAAGCGTGAGTAAATATCGTAGGCGCGTTCGCCACGAGCGCTTTGCTCAACAACCATCGGCACGAGGCCGCCAGCAGCTTGAGGAGCTATCATTTGATTGATTAGCGTGTGCTTGGTCATGTGCATTCCTAACGTTGCTGTTTGTCCATGATTTCACTGAAGCTCAGTGTCTCATCTGATATGTTAGCGCGTGTTGCCAGCCATTCCACGGTTTGCTCTTCCAGAACCATTTGGCGAATGTCATTCAAGCGCTTTTCATCTGCATAGTAATATTCAACGACTTCGTCGGGTCTTTCAAAGCTTTGTGCCATTCTTTCCACAACAGTTCGCACTTTGCTGTCGTCCAGTTGTATATTTTGTTTTTCAATGATTTCACGTAAAATCAACGACAAGGCAACACGGGTTTTGGCAGTTTCTTCAAATAGGTCGCGAGGCAGGTTGAATTCGGCCATGTTCAGCTTTTGTTTTTTGGCATTGTCCAGATAAGGTTTGGCCAGATTTTCAATTTCCTGCTCAATCAGCGCATTAGGCAGAGGCAATTGAACCGTTTTATAAACGCTGCTGAGCACGGCGGCTTTAAATTGTTCATTCAACGCTTGCTCCAGTTCCCTTTCCATCGTGGCTTTAACGTCTTCACGGAAAGAATCTACGGTACTGCCTTCAAGGCCATAAGCTTTGACGAATTCGTCATCAATTTCAGGGAGGGGCGATGGCTCTTCGACTTTAATGACATCGACTTCAAATTGCGCGGCTTTGCCTGCAAAGTCCACATTGTTGTAATTTTCAGGGAAAACTAATGAAAAAGTCTTGTTGTCGCCGGTTTTAAGGCCGATTAAGTTGTCTTCAAAGCCGGGGATCATTTGTTTAGCACCGATGAAGACACCAAAGTCATTGCCCTTTTCGTCTTTGTCAATTCTGCCTGTGCTAAAACCACCATCGTCGCAGGTAGCTGAAAAGCTAATGCTGACGCGGTCGCCTTCTTGTGCTGGACGGTCGGTTAATTGCAAGGTTTGACGCATGATTCTTAATTTTTCGATCATGGTGTCAACATCGCTGTCTTGTACTGTAGCAACCGGACGAATAACTTCGAATTGATCCAAAACGTCTAAGGAAATTTCTGGGTAGACTTGTACGGATGCGGTATAGGTTATGCCTTCCGGGTCATTCAAGAATTCAATCAACGGGTAGTCAACGGGTCTGATGTCTTCTTTGGCCAAGGCTTCAGGATAAGTGCTTTTAAACAGTTCTTCACTGATTTCGGCGAGAACTTTGTCGCCATAAAGTTTTTTGACGACTTGCTGAGGTACTTTGCCAGGACGAAAACCATCAATTTTGACTTTGCTTGCCAGCGACTGCAAGCGTGCTGCCACTTTTTGCTGAACAACGGCTGCGGGTACGCTGACAGTCATTTTTATGCTTAATTCTGATGTCTTTTCGACAGAAACTTGCATTTCTTTACCTCAAATAAGTTACGATGGATTTTACGGAATGCGGGTGGCGGCTCAAAAGACCTGAAAAGTTAGCTAGATATAGTCTAGCTAATTTTAGTAATAAGTGGTGCGAATGGAGAGACTCGAACTCTCACAGGGTTACCTACTGGAACCTAAATCCAGCGCGTCTACCAATTTCGCCACATTCGCACTTAGCTGAACTTGCTATTATAAGGCCAAGTTTAGCTATACAACAAGTGTTTATTTAAAATGACTAATGCTAGCGCGGTGTGGTGATGTTTGATTAGAAGCCAGTGTAAATAGTCGGCGTTGCTGCGCCCAAAAAATCGTATAACACTCATTCCGGTACGCTTTATTTTATGGTGGTATTGCTAATACGAACTACTTTACGGCCTTTTATTTAAGCAACCTGCGTGGCATGTCACTAGATTTTGATTGTAATGACAAAAATTAATAAATCAAACGATATTTTCAATTGCGAAAAAATCCTGTTTATGCTGTATACGACGGATCGCTGGCGCGACTGGATGGGGTTCGTGCGCGTATAACGCTTCCGGCCTGCCAAGATGGAACCCTTGCCCAAAATCAACACCAAGCTGGCGCAAGGTTTCCATCGTGTCAGCATCCTCAACCGATTCAGCGATGACTTGCTTACCTAACGCGTGGGCGATATCGGTGACGGCACGCACCATGGTTTTATCGATGGCATTTTGGTTAATGTCTCGCACAAACTGGCCATCGATCTTGATAAAATCCACCGGCAGGCGTTTGACATAATCGAACGAGGCAAAGCCACTGCCAAAATCATCCATGGCAAAACTGCAACCGAGTTCACGTAATTTCTGGATATGGCGTAGCACCTCAGTAAAATTGTTCAGGGCGCTATACTCGGTGATCTCGAAACAAATCTTCTCCGGCGAGATGGCATAGCTAAGCAGGCAGCGGCGGACAAAGTCGATGAATGCCGGATCGCTGAGGGTTTGGGGATCGAGATTGATGTTTACCATGCCTGTGTGTACCAGGTTATCACCTTCTGCCAGCCACTCACAGGTTCTGTTGAACACCAGCGGTCGATTTGCGGTAGCATTTGATAACGCTGGGCGGCGGGCAGAAAAAAACCAGGACTCAGCAGCCCGTTATCGGTATGCAGGCGCATGAGCACCTCATAATGC
>NZ_FUKJ01000283.1 GCF_900163745.1 Crenothrix polyspora | reverse complement strand
CTATGGGAAAGTCGACAAGATTTGAACCACGCCCAAGCCATCGGACAAACCGGCAGTTGGCGGATGGATGTACAACGTAACGAATTGCACTGGTCCGACGAAAACCACCGTATTTTCGGCAGCCCCAAAGGAACGCCGATGACCTATGAGACTTTTCTCTCCGTCGTGCATCCCGATGACCGGGATTACGTTGACCGCAAGTGGCAAGCTGCCCTACGCGGCGAACTTTACGATATTGAACACAGGGTGATTGTAGCAGGCCAGGTGAAATGGGTGCGCGAAAGAGCCGAACTGGAATTTGGGAAAAATGGACTGTTGCTGGGTGGATTCGGCGCCACGCAGGATGTGACTGACCAAAAGCGCAACGAATTGTTGCTGGCGGAAAGTCGGCAACGCTATGCCGGTATTATCGAATCAGCGATGGATGCGATGATCACTATCGATGCCAATCAACGTATTTTGGTATTCAACGCCGCAGCGGAAAAAATGTTTGGTTGTACGGAGGATGAAGCAATCGGTGGATCTGTCGAGCGTTTTATCCCCGAACGGTTTCGCCCCGCGCATAATTCACATATTCGTGCTTTCGGACATACCGGCTCCATAAGCCGTAAAATGGGTATGCTGGGAGATATTATGGGTTTGCGTGCCAATGGCGATGAATTCCCTATCGAGGCATCTATTTCTTACTGCGAAATAAACGGAGAGAAATCGTTTACCGCCATCCTGCGCGATATTACCGAGCGCATACAGGCAGAACTTACTTTAAAAGAGCGGCTTAAGTTACAGGATCAACTGACTAAAGTGGCTGCAACAGTGCCTGGGGTGATTTGTTCTTTCCGCTTGCGCCCGGACGGATCAGGCAGTATGCCATACGCCAGTCCGGTTTTTGAGTCCGTATACGGATTTAGCCACGAAATTATCGCCGAAGATTTTAGTCCGGTCTTTGCCCGCATCCATCCCGATGATATCAACCATATCAATGAAACGATTGCCGAATCTGCCCGTACTCTGCAACCCTGGCAAGATACGTTCCGTTACAACCATCCAATCAAGGGCGAAATATGGATTGAAGGCCATTCCATGCCACAACGCGAGATGGACGGCAGTGTTCTTTGGCACGGCTATATCCAGGACATTACCGACCGTAAGCGTGCTGAAACGGCATTACATGACCGAGAAAACGAATTACGGCTCATCATGGATGCGACACCGGCGCTGATCTCTTATCTGGATGCCGATTTCCGGTATTTACGCGTCAATAAGACTTACGAAAACTGGTTCTGCATGGCGCAGGACAGTATCCTTGGACATGAGGCATGGGAAATTGTCGGCGAAAGAGCCTGGAACATCGTTCAACCTTATCTTGAGCGGGTGCTGGCAGGTGAGCGGATAAACTTCGATCAACAAATTCCGTATGGAACCGGCAACCCCCGCTGGGTGAATGCCAGCTATATCCCCGATAAAGATTCAACTGGGACTGTCAAGGGTATCGTGGCGCATATCATCGATATCGAGGAGCGCAAGTTAGCTGAAGAAGCTCTGCGAGAAAATGAGGTGCAAATACGTCTGGCTACCGAAAGGCACCTGCATGAACTGCAGGTACACAAAATAGATCTGGATATGCAAAACGAGGAATTGCGGCAAGCATCCATTGCCCTGGAAACATCGCGTAGCCATTATATGGAACTGTACGACTTCGCCCCTGTCGGTTATCTGACCCTCACCACGGAAAGCATGATCGCTGAAATCAATCTCACCGGTACCAAACTACTCGGCATGGAGCGCAATAAACTTATTAATCGGCACTTTGCGCAGTTTATCGCTGATGAACACAAAGACCACTGGCATCAATTTTATGTAAGGGCAAAACAACAGGACGGCAAACAAAGTATCGAACTGCCCATCCGCCGCAAAGACGGCACCAGCCTTTTCGTCCACCTTGATTGCCAGTACATGAAAGCAGACGATACCCTTTCGCAACTACGTAT
>NZ_FUKJ01000247.1 GCF_900163745.1 Crenothrix polyspora | reverse complement strand
TCGATATCCCATTAATAAAACATCTATAAAAGACTTCTTGACAAATGAGGAGGTTCTCCCAATAATCCAAAAAAGTGCGCTCATGTCACTGGTCCAATGGAGCCAAGCACATGCCCAAGAACTTAAGCGAACCGAGTCTGATTGCCAACCCTTGGCACAGCCTTCCTATTCCCCAAAAAAATCACCTGGTCAATCTGGTGGCCGACTTAGTACAGCGCCAAATGACGAAGACCATTCAATCGAAGGGGAGCTGCCATGATTGCACCCACACCCAATCTGAAGAAAAATCAATTAGATATCAGCGGGAAGATCAAGTCTCAACATCTCAACCGAAAAGCAGTAATATATATCCGCCAGTCCACCCTGCAGCAAGTTCATCGCCATCAGGAATCGACCCGGTTACAGTACGGTCTGGTTGACCGAGCTCTTATTCTGGGTTGGCTTAGAAACGACATTGACGTGATTGATGACGACTTGGGCTGTTCGGGTGCGTCAACGGTGGGTCGGCTAGGTTTCCAACGCTTGGTGGCGGAAGTAGGTCTGGACCATGTCGGCATCGTCTTAGGTCTGGAGATGTCGCGATTGTCCAGGTCTTCACGGGATTGGTATCAACTGCTGGAAGTGTGCGCCATTTTCGGCACACTCATCGGTGACTTGGACGGCATTTACGACCCAAGCCTTTACAATGACAGGTTGTTACTAGGACTGAAGGGCACTATGTCTGAAGCAGAATTGCACATACTCAAACAGCGGATGCTGGAAGGCAAGCGAGCCAAGGCCCGTCGCGGCGAATTGGGCCTGCTGCTGCCTATGGGTTATGTTCACCAACCCTCAGGCGAAGTGGTTAAAGATCCTGATGAACAAGCACAAAGTGTCATTGTGCGGCTTTTTGAGCTGTTTGAAAGAAAGTGCACCATCAACGGTGTCCTAAGCGAACTGGTCGCCCAGCATATCCAAATGCCTTATCGTATCGTCGGTGGGTTAAATAAGGGTGACTTGGTCTGGCATCGCCCCAATAGGGTGACCCTCAGCAATCTTCTGCATAACCCTGCTTATACTGGCGCCTATGTTTATGGCCGCCGCCCTACTGATCCCCGTAAAAAAATACCCGGCAGGCCGTCGACCGGACGGACGGTGGCTTCTTCCGACCATTGGGAGGTTTTGATCAAAGACCGCTTTCCGGCGTACATCAGTTGGCCGCGCTATGAGCAAAACCTTCGCCAATTGCAGGCTAATACTGTCCAGTCCCTGGGCGCGGTCCGCAATGGTCCGTCCCTGTTGTCCGGGCTGCTTATTTGTGGGCGCTGCGGCTTGCGCATGTCCCCTTGTTACACGGATAACGGCAAAGGCTTGCGTTATGCCTGCAACCGCATGATGGTCGATTACGGCGAAGGCCATTGCCAATCGCTATCGGGCAAAGTGCTGGACAGCCATGTCACCACCTTGATTTTTAAGGCGTTGCAACCTGCGGCATTGGAAATCAGTCTGGCAGTGGCCGAAGACCTTGCGGCAGAGCGGCAAAAACAACAAGGCCATTGGCAACAACGCCTGGAACGCGCAAAAATTGACGTGCAACGCGCCCAGCGCCAATACAATGCGGTTGAACCCGAAAACCGGCTGGTCGCCCGTACGCTGGAACGGAACTGGGAAGAGACCCTGGCGGCTGAAGCCCAGCTAAAAACTGACTACGGGCAATTCCTGGCCGGGCAATCTGCCGTGCTTACCGATGAAGAACGGAATGCCATTTTGCGTTTGGCGCAGGACATTCCGGTGTTATGGGTAGCTGACACCACGACGGCGGCAGAGCGGCAATTGATTGTCCGCCAGTTGGTTGAGCGGGTTTTGGTGACGATTATTGATGACACCGAAAATGTGCAGGTCGAGGTTCATTGGCAGGGCGGCCACCAGACACAAGCTCTGATAACCCGGCCTGTAGCCCGCCTGGAACAATTGAGTTATTACCCGCAATTACTGGATCGGATGAAAGCGTTGCATGCCCAAGGCCATACGGCCACTGAAATGGCGGAAAAATTAAATGCAGAAGGTTTGAAGCCGCCCAAGCGGCGCGACACCTTTAATGCATCGATGGTTCTGGACTTGCTTGCTCGCCAAGGCATGAGGATAGGCAGTCTAAAACAACAGCATACGGCGGATATCTGTCGGGAGGCGGATGAATGGACGATGCAGGAACTGGCACAGCAGTTAAACATGCCAGGGGTTACCCTTTATGCCTGGTTATGCAAGGGGAAAGTCAAGGGACGGCAGGTCATGGCAGCTTCTCGGCCGATTTGGCTGTTACATGCCGATGCTATGGAGCTGGAGCAGTTACGCAAACAGCGTATGACCCAACGTGTCTGGATAAACCAAGCCAGCGATGAAGTACTTTAATCTTTTAAAAACACTCTTATGGAGGCAGTATGCCTGGTAGATTTC
>NZ_FUKJ01000246.1 GCF_900163745.1 Crenothrix polyspora | reverse complement strand
GAAATGCGCCATGCTTTAAGTGTCGCCTTGCAAGAATATGAAGGGGCACTTGTTGTCGTGTCGCATGATCGGCATTTGCTACGTTCGGTGACCGATAAATTCCTGCTGGTAGCGCACGGTAAAGTACAGCCGTTTGATGGCGATCTTGATGATTACCGGTTATGGCTTAGCGAGCAAAAGAGAGCCAATGATGGTAATAATGCTATTGATACGCCATCGCAAGGGGTTTCGCGCAAAGATCAGCGCAAGCTGGATGCAGAGCACCGTTTAAAACAAAAACCCCTGTATGATGCGGTAAAAAAAGCCGAAATGGCAGTGGAGAAATATCATCAGGAGCAACGTCAGTTAGAGCAACAACTGGCCGATCCTGCGATCTATGAAGAATCCGAAAAAGCGCGGTTAAAACAAATCATGACACTTAAAATGCAGGTAGATAAAGCCCTGAATGACGCAGAATCCGCGTGGATGGAGGCTGAAGAAAAACTTGCAGCGACGCAGCCAGCGTAATGGCGTTTTTCTGTAACTGTTCGTGGTTACAGAAACAATGACAAAATCTGCACAACAATATAAAGTGCGCAATAATAGACATCTACGATGATTAATATCAATATTTACGTATGAATAATTCAGATTTATTACCTTTCAGCGATATTTTTTCGTCCACTTTTTTGGTGGGTAATGTCGGCGCACCTTTTGTTATAGGGTTGGCAGTCGGCTATTTTGCAAAAAAAATGCTCAAAACAGTCTTGTTTATTGCTGGCGCAGCCATTGTGGTGCTGTTTGTCGCTGAATATTATGGCATCACCAGCGTCAACGATATTCATCTGCAAAATGCCGCCAGTGCCGCGACCGATGCCGCTAAAAACTCGGGCAGTTTTTTGATCAGCCGCTTGTCACACATTACAGCCAGAGGTGTCAGTGCCGTAGGTGGATTTTATTTCGGCTTTAAAATGGGTTAATTTTAACTTTAACAAAAAACGGCATCTTCAGATGCCGTTTTTGTAGTTTTTAGAATACGAATCTACGCAGTAACCACGTTGATCTTCTTGGGTTTTACGCTACATCTGATAAAAAATTCCAGGAGTCCAAAATTAATGAATGTTGTTCTATACTCTATCATCGCCATCGGGTTAGCCTGACTAAGGCCTAATCTATTATGCGGAACTCATCGATAATGCTGGCTCAGAGACATTTTTCATTATTTAGCGATGACATAACGGGGTCTTTTTTTGGAAGATTAAAAAGTATGAACAGCTTTTGGATTAAAACAAACCACCATACACGCTATTATCTGTATGAACTTATACGCTTTATTGGTTTTGCTGTTGTGCTGGTGTTGTTTGCAGGTTGCGCCAGTTCGCCAGAAATAAAGCCACAAATTGTGCGATCGTCAAAGTCGCCTGTTATTGATTATGCGTTGAGTTTGCAAGGCATACCTTATCGCTATGGCAAGTCTTCGCCGGAGGAGGGTTTTGATTGCAGTGGTTTTGTTCAGCATGTTTATCAACACTATGGTGTAGCATTGCCACGTAGAGCCAGCGACATGGCATTGGCGTTGCCAGAAATTCCAAAATATGGGTTGAGTTCGGGCGATTTGGTGTTTTTTAATACCAACGGAAGACCTCATTCTCATGTCGGTATTTTTATTAAGGATGATAAATTTATACATGCCCCCAGTCGACGAACAGGCAAGGTATTGGTGTCCAGCCTGAATAATCGTTACTGGCAAAAGCACTTTACCGGTGTGCGTCGTCCAAAATAATGTTTTGATTTTTTGCGCAAGTCTAAGCGCGTATTTAACGGCTCGCCTTGGTAACAGAAGATTTCGCGCAGAAGCCGGACTGCTCTGCGTGATTGTGTTAGCTTATCTAGCCGTGTACCATTTAATCGAGTGCCTTTCCGAAACGCAAACAATATAAATGTACTGTTGCAAGTCGAAAAACACACCCGAAATGACGAGGGCTTTTGCGGCTTTGTTATGAAACATCAGCAAAACCTAAGGTATGGCAGAAACACTCTAGTGATTATGTTCAGCGTACAGTTTCCATTTGCGTAAGTGCCCACTTCGACAAGTCCCCAGTGCGAACGGAATGGCTGTTTCAAGATTGCTCAACTATTTGTGTGCCTGTTACTCAGTCATTAACGCTGATGCTGTATTTCTCAAACAATGCATACAGTGTAGGACGGGTTATGCCCAGTAATTTTGCTGTATTTGAGATATTATTGTTTGAGTGCGATAACGCTCTTTTTATAGCCAGTGTTTCAGAGGATTCTCTCACTTCTCTAAGATTAAGCGGTATGGCAACATCACTACTTTGATCGAGTTCTAAATCGTCGAAAGTAATGTTATTCTCATCGGCCATAATCACTGCGCGCTTGATTTTATTTTCAAGTTCACGGATATTGCCAGGCCACGGATAGCTTTCAATGGCTTTTGCCGCCGCCTTGCTAAAGCCTTTTATTTTTTTATTGTTCAGTTCACAATAACGTCTTAAAAGCACCGTTGCAATTTCAATAGCATCGCCTTCTCTTTCTCTTAAAGGCGGGATATTAATGACCATTTCGCTAATACGGTAGTACAAATCACTTCTGAATTTGCCCGAATCGATTAACGCCTGTAAATTCTGGTGCGTCGCACAAACAATGCGGACATCAACCGGAATTTCCTGCCGGCCACCAATACGTTCTATGGTTCTTTCTTGCAGAAAACGTAACAGTTTGGCTTGCAAGGCTAACGGCAGATCACCGATTTCATCGAGAAAAAAGGTGCCTTTGTTGGCGTATTCAATTTTGCCTTTGGTTTGTTGTGCAGCCCCGGTAAATGCGCCTTTTTCATAACCAAACAATTCGCTTTCCAGCAGATTTTCCGGAATGGCTGCGCAGTTGACCGCTACAAAAGGATGATTTGATCGGTCACTCAAGCCGTGGATGGCTTTCGCTAAAACCTCTTTGCCTGTGCCGCTTTCACCCAGTAACAAAGTGGTGACGTTGGCAGGGGCTACCCGTTCGATCATGCGGGAAAGTTCCTGCATTTTCTTGGAGGAAGCAATAATTCCGGCCAGGGGTTCAGCGGATTTTCTTTGCAGCGTAATATATTCTTTTTCAAGATTATAAAGCTGAAAAGCACGTTCAATGATTAAGCCTAAAACATCAATGTCTACGGGTTTTTGATAGAAATCATAAGCTCCCATAGCGATAGCTGTTATGGCATTGTCTCTGTCATCATTACCTGTAACAACAATCACTTTGGTTGCAGGAGCCAGTTCCAGGATTTCTTTTAACGTCTCGAGTCCTTCGCTTGCATTGGCAGGATCAGGCGGTAAACCCAGATCCAGCGTTATAACGTTAGGTGTGAAACGTCGCAAAGCTGTAATGGCCTCACTTCTGTTGCCGGCTATCACGGTGTGATAAGCTTCAAAGCTCCATTTTAGCTGTTTTTGCAAGCCTGGATCATCTTCTACGATGAGTAAAATTTTTTTATCGTCCAATGTATCACCTTCTTAAATTAGCTTTGGAAATTAACGGTTTCCTGGTTGGTTTTAGATAACTTGACAGCTTAGATAACACGATCCCTTTGCCCGTTACACAATGACGAATGTTGTAAGTCTGTGCTATCCATGTTTTTACAGCAAAGTAGTCGCTTATTAATGTTTTAGCATTTTTGCAACTACACTCACTGACGCGATTTCGACACGGTTTTGTCAAGTCCTGTCGATGTTTGTGGTTTTTTTATATCAAAATAACTCTTACGTGTTAAAGAATAGCAGTAATTTTCTTTTTTTCATGAAAAGTTCAAGTCTTAGACTTAAACTTCGATAATTTGTTTCCTTTTTGCCCTAGTCACAGGGGAATTAAGTTATAAAACAAAATCTTAAACGATAGATAGATTAGGTTTAGGGTGTGCAAATAAGTTATGGATCGAGAGTCAAAAAATCTTTTTAATTAGAACATTTTTGTTAAGTTGGCTCTCTTAACTTTATTCTGGCGGCTTTTTGAGCAGCTAAGTATTTACTTCAATTAGGATTTTACAAATATATTGGAATATATGAAAGAAAAACCTGTGTTTTTTTACAAAAAATTATATTTATTGGTTTAGAGGCTGTCGAATTTGGTTTTTTCAGCTGACCGAAAAAGTTAGAGTGGGTGACATTCCCATAGTTCATTGGAAGCAGCATTAACTGGTTTGTAGATAACGAGATGCAAAAAGTTTTGCAAAAAGCCTTATTAATAATTTGAGGCAAGCTATACTTGTAAGATTTTAATATTAACAATAAATTCTATTTGCTTTACAGTATGAAAATTCTCCATATACTCGATCATTCGATTCCGTTACACAGTGGGTATACTTTTCGTACGCGAGCGATTTTGGAACAGCAGCGCAAACTCGGTTGGCAAACTTTTCAGGTAACCTCAGCCAAGCACAGTATATCCGAGTTACCACTTGAAGACGTTGATGGCTTTCGTTTTTTTCGTTCAGCACAGCCCTGCAATTTTTGGACGAAGTTACCGCTAGTTAATCAATGGGCGATTGTGCAATCGCTGGCACAACGCTTAGATGACATTATTCCTGAAATAAAGCCTGATATTCTTCATGCGCATTCACCTGCACTTAACGGCTTGGCAGCATTGAAAGCCGCTAAACGTTACAAGCTACCTATGGTGTATGAATGTCGAGCGTTTTGGGAAGATGCGGCAGTCGATCATGGCACAACCACGGAAGGCAGTTTTCGCTATTATGTGACCCGTGCGCTGGAAACCTTTATTTTTAAACGCGCCGATGCCATTACTACGATTTGCCAAGGCTTACGTGATGATATTGTCAAACGCGGCATACCTGCGGAAAAAATCACCGTCATCCCCAATGCTGTAGATGCGGACAAGTTTATTGATAACGCTCAGCCGGATCAGGCGCTAAAAAACCAATTGGGCTTACAGAACAAGATTGTCCTGGGTTTTATTGGATCTTTTTACGCTTATGAAGGCTTGCTGTTATTACTGGATGCAATGCCCAAAATTTTGCAACAGCAGCCGGATGTACTGCTCTTGTTGGTGGGTGGCGGGCCACAAGAAGTGCTCATCAGGCAAAAGATAGAGGCTTTAAAGCTGGGTAAGCAGGTTCTATTGACGGGGCGCGTAGCGCATGAGCGAGTTCAGGATTATTACAATCTAGTGGATATATTTGTTTATCCGCGTTTATCGATGCGTTTGACAGAATTGGTGACACCACTGAAACCCTTGGAAGCGATGGCGCAGGGACGATTGGTGGTGGCATCCGATGTTGGCGGGCATAAAGAGTTAATCGAGCATCAAAAAAATGGCTATCTGTTTAAAGCCGATGATGTTGATGCATTGGTGGCTGCTATCCTGGATTTGCTGCATCAACCTGAGCGTTGGGATGCGTTAAGAATGGCGGGACGGACTTACGTTAAGCAGTCACGATCTTGGCTTGACAGTGTAAGTCGTTATAAACGTATTTATGCACAGTTGCTGGCTTTAAAATTGAGCCTCGCTGGTCAAACAGTATGAAAATTCTCACGCTGACGACGTTATATCCTAACCATATAAAAAATGGCCACGGTATTTTTGTTGAGCAACGTTTGCGCCACCTGTTGGGCTGTGAAGACATAGAGGCCGAGGTTATTGCCCCTGTGCCCTGGTTTCCGTTTATATCAGAAAAGTTTGGCCGTTATTCAGTATTTGCACGCATTGCCAAAACCGAGCGGCGTTACGGTATTAGCCTCAGTCATCCCCGGTATTTATTGTTGCCTAAAATTGGCATGACTTTAGCGCCATTGATGCTGGTTTTTGCCCTGTATCCGCTATTAAAGAAAAAACTAAAACAGGGTGACAACTTTGATTTAATTGATGCACATTATTTTTATCCTGATGGGGTGGCCGCAGTTATGCTGGGGAAGTTATTGAAAAAATCGGTGATTGTTACCGCCAGGGGTTCCGATATTAATCTGATAGCTACTTTTTACTGGCCCAGAAAGATGATCGTGTGGGCTGCGCAACAGGCATCTGCCATTATTACGGTCTGTCAGGCACTCAAAGAAAAAATTGTTGACTTGGGGATTTCGCCGACAAATATTCATGTCTTTAGAAATGGTGTTGATTTGCAGTTTTTTGTGCCAATCGATCGCCAAAAAGCCCAAACAGAATTAAAGCTCACCCGGCCAACCCTGCTTTCAGTAGGGCATTTAGTCGAGCTGAAAGGCCATCATTTGGTCATTGAAGCACTGCAAGTATTGGAAGACTATCATTTAGTTATTGCTGGTGATGGCGAACAAATGCCGCGTTTGAAAAAAATGGCGAATGATCTGGGTGTTGCCGAGCGCGTGACTTTTTTAGGCGCAATCAGCCACCAGCAGTTGGTGACAGTCTATAACGCAGCGGATATTTTGATATTGGCTTCCAGTCGGGAGGGCTGGCCTAATGTTTTACTCGAAGCAATGGCCTGTGGCACGCCTGTGATAGCCACTCATGTTTCTGGAACCCCTGAAATTGTGACTTCATCTGAGGCGGGAATGTTGATGGATGAACGCTCAGCACAGGCTATCGTTACTGCGGTGCGGACTATGCAAAAACAAATGCCGCAACGACAAGAGACTAGGGCTTATGCCGAAAATTATTCATGGGATGCTACCGTACACGGTATTGCCGGGCTTTTTAAAGAAATTTTAGGACGCCCATCGGTAGAGGGATCGCTTGCTCATCAGGATGGAGATTAAGCCATGAGTTTTTTTGCGGGTTGGGTAGATACCGAAATCAGTGGGCAAGTTGCCAAGGCGGTGTGTGACAAAATGGTCGCGCCTTTTACGGGTCAGCCAGATGCTAAAATAACCACGGCTGTGTCGCCCTTTGTGGCGTGCGTGGCCAGTGAACGGGGCATTATCAATCAAGATCAATGTCTGTTAGCCGTTGTCGGCAACAGTGCCATCAAGCCAATGCAATTGCAGGACATTGTTAATAGCTATAAGGCACTGGGCGCGTCTTTTATTGAGACGCTTAAATTGCCTTT
>NZ_FUKJ01000290.1 GCF_900163745.1 Crenothrix polyspora | reverse complement strand
CGTATTGATGTTATCGGTATTACAGGCACTAATGGTAAAACCTCGTGCAGTCATTTTTTGAGCCAGTTGCTTGATGACTGTGCGATTATTGGTACGCTGGGCTGGGGTGAGCGCGGTGCGTTGCACCAGACTCTTAATACCACGCCGGATGCTGTATCTGTACAGCGGATGTTATTTGAACTTTTAGGCAATGGCAAGCGTGCGGTGGCTATGGAAGTGTCGTCTCATGCCTTGGAGCAGGGCAGGGTTAACGGCGTTCACTTTAAAGGCGTGGTTTTTACCAATGTCAGTCGCGATCATTTGGATTACCACGGCACTATGGACGCTTATTTGCAGGCCAAATTGACCTTATTGGGCAAGCTGGGTATTCGTTTTGCGGTCGTTAACCTGGATGATCCTTACAGTGATCGTGTTATAGCACGGATACCCAAATCTGTTGTGGCATGGGGCATCAGCACTGTTGGAAAAACAGTCGCCGGCATGGAATGTGTTTGGGTTAAAGAGATGAGTCATGATGCGGAAGGCATTGGCTTTACTGTCAATTGGCGAACGCACAGTCAGGCTATCAGTGTGCCCCTGTATGGTGATTTTAACGTCGAGAATATCCTGACAACTCTGGCAGTGTCGTTGGCTATGGGCGGCGATTTGATGGAGCTGGCTAATAAACTACACTTTATCAAGCCAGTTTCTGGCCGCATGGAGCCTTTGGGTGGCGGTTTATTACCGATGGTGTTTGTTGATTATGCACATACCCCCGATGCGTTGGATAAAGTTTTGGTCAGTGTTCGCAAGCATTGTTTAGGGGATTTGTGGGTGGTATTTGGTTGTGGAGGTAATCGAGATACCGGCAAGCGTTCACAGATGGGAAAGATTGCTGAGCAGTGGGCAGATTACGTTATTGTGACCGATGATAATCCGCGCTTTGAAACAAGTGAGGCCATTATCGAAGACATCCTGCGTGAGTGTCAGTCCAATAAAATTCAAGTGATACAAAACAGGAAAAACGCTATACAGCAGGCTGTCATAAACGCAACGGCGACTGATTGCATTGTGATCGCCGGAAAAGGTCATGAGACTTATCAAGACATTAAAGGGATAAAAATGCCGTTTAGCGATAGGCAGGTTGTGATGGATGCATTAAATATGAGGATTGTAAATTTGTGAGAATGATGCTGAGTGAGATTGCCAAAAGCATTCAAGGTGAGCTTTTTGGTGACGATATTGCCATTGAAGCGGTAAGTTTAGACACCCGAACCTTAAAATTGGGTGAGCTGTATATCGCTATTGAAGGTAAAAATTTTGATGGAAATCAATTTATAGACGCGGCTGTGCAAATGGGTGCTGCGGCTGCGATTTTGCGTAAAGGCATGATAGCGACGATCCCTTACATTACAGTGGATGATACGCATTTGGCTTTGGCCGAATTAGCGGGCGCATGGCGGCGCAGGGTTTCTGCTTCTGTTGTCGGTGTTACGGGTAGTAATGGCAAAACCACCGTAAAAGAAATGACAGCTGCCCTTCTAGGTGTAAAGGGCCTTGTGTTGTTTACGCAAGGCAACCTCAATAATGACATCGGTGTACCATTGACATTACTGCGCTTACAGGAACAGCACCGTTTTGCCGTGATCGAGATGGGTGCCAATCATCCATGTGAGATTGAATATACCAGTACCTATGTGCAAGCCGATGTGGTAATACTGAACAATGCCGGGGCGGCGCATATTGAAGGCTTTGGTAGTCTTGACGGTGTCGCTAAAGCGAAGGGTGAGATTATTGAAACCCTTAAGCAAAATGGTATCGCCGTACTCAATAGAGACGATCGTTACTTTGATTATTGGCAGGGTCTGGCAGGCAGCCGGAAAATCATTTCTTTTGGTTTAAATGATAACGCCGATGTGTTTGCCCGTGCCATTAAAACAGAATGTGTATCAGGCTTCGTCACTGCTTTTGAGTTGGTCACGACAAAGGGGGCTGTGACGGTACAGCTTAAACTGGCAGGTAGGCATAATGTCCTTAACGCCCTCGCCGCTGCTGCCGCAGGTTTGGCATTAGGTCTGGATTTAAAAATGATTAAACAGGGTTTGGAAAGTGTCAATCCGGTTAAAGGTCGATTGCAACCCGTTGTCAGTCGGCTGGGTAATCTTGTTATTGATGATACCTATAATGCTAATTCGGCCTCTTTGGCAGTGGGTCTTGATGTATTGGCAAATTGCCCCGGTAAACCCTGGCTGGTTTTAGGTGCTTTTGGTGAGTTAGGCCCGCAAAGTGCTAAAATGCACGAAGATATGGGACATTTAATCAAAGATAAAGGGGTTGTGCGTTTGTTGGCCGTTGGTGCGGATGCCAAAAATACAGTACACGGCTTTGGTGCAGGTGGTCAGTTTTTTGAAACGCAGGCCGATTTGCTGGCTGTACTCCAGCAAGATCTCGCTGGCGATGAAACAATTTTAGTTAAGGGCTCACGGGCACAACGTATGGAAAATATAGTCGCTGTTTTGGTTGAAACGGCAGGTATTGCGTAATGTTACTTTATTTTGCAGATTACCTGATGACCTTTGACAGTGGTTTTAGGGTCTTTCATTATTTAACATTTCGGGCTATTTTAGGCGTTTTAACTTCGTTGGCCATTGCTTTTATGGTCGGGCCGACAATGATCAGGAAGTTGACGCGCAAAAAAATCGGTCAAAGCATCCGTGAGCTAGGGCCTAAATCACATTACGAAAAAGCGGGTACACCCACTATGGGGGGGGCGCTAATCCTGATTGCCGTTACCATCAGTACCTTATTATGGGCAGACTTGAGTAACCGATATATTTGGGTCATCTTGTTGGTCACTATGGGCTATGGTGTTGTCGGATTTGTTGATGATTACCGAAAAGTTATCAAGAATAATAGCGATGGCTTATCAGCCAAAGAAAAGTATTTATGGCAATCGCTGATCGGTTTTGGGGCGGCGCTGTTTTTGTATAACACTGCGACAGTGCCAGCAGAAACACAGTTTTTGGTACCTTTTTTTAAGAACTTTACCATCGACATGGGCTGGATGTATGTCGTCATGGTTTATTTCGTGATTGTCGGCACCAGTAATGCGGTTAATTTGACCGATGGTCTGGATGGCCTGGCAATTATGCCGACAGTTATGGTTGCTGGCGGCTTGGGTATTTTTGCCTATCTATCCGGGCATGCAACGTTTGCTGATTATTTGGCGATCCCTTTTTTACCTAATTCGGGTGAGCTGATTGTATTTTGTGGCGCTTTAATTGGTGCCGGATTAGGCTTTTTATGGTTTAACGCTTATCCCGCCATGGTTTTCATGGGCGATGTCGGTGCTTTGGCTTTGGGTGCTGCTTTGGGTGTGTTGGCGGTGTTAGTACGCCAAGAAATTGTTTTAGTGATTATGGGCGGTGTTTTTGTGATGGAAACGCTATCGGTCATGATACAGGTAGCATCATTCAAGCTGACGGGCAAGAGGGTATTTCGTATGGCACCGATACACCACCACTTTGAATTGAAAGGCTGGCCAGAGCCTAGAGTGATTGTTCGTTTCTGGATTATTACGGTAATCCTTGTGCTGATTGGCCTGGCAACGCTAAAGTTAAGGTAGACAGTGCGATACAGATCGGGTTTTGAGAGATAATCATGGAGAATGCGGCGATTTTAGCGACCCTGGAAAGGGAGTTTGCTTTGGTGCCGGATACGGCCAAGGTTTTAGTGGTTGGACTCGGCACTACTGGCGTGTCGGTTGCGCGTTTTTTGCAGAAGCTAGGTATTAATTTTGCCATTGCCGACAGCCGTAATAAACCACAGTTGCTGGATGAATTTGCGCAAGAAATGCCCGATGTGCCGGTATTTACTGGCGGTTTTGATGAAGCGGCTTTTCAGGTGGCTACGCATTTGGTGGTGAGTCCTGGCGTTTCTTTGCTAGAACGCTCGATTGTTAAAGCCGTGGCCAACGGCTCAAAAATTATGGGTGATATTGATTTATTTGCCGCAGCCGTCAACGTGCCCATTATTGCCATTACCGGTTCCAATGGCAAAAGCACGGTGACTACCATGTTGGGTGATATGTTAAAAGATGCTGGTATAAAAGCTGGCATTGGCGGCAACCTGGGTACGCCAGCATTGGATTTGCTGGATGAGCACAATCAAATGTATGCCCTGGAGTTATCCAGTTTTCAATTGGAAAGAACATCGATTTTACGTGCGGCAGCGGCAACAGTGCTCAATATATCGGCCGATCACCTGGATAGGCATGCCGATATGGCTGAATACGCCAGTGAAAAGCACAAAGTTTTTAACGGTCAGGGCGTTATGGTCATCAATATTGACGATCCTGTTGTTAACCGTATGCAGGAAAAATCGCGTGACACACTGACGTTTTCTATCAATGGCCTGGCTGATTTTCATCTTGCCTTTAAGCAAGGCATTGAATACTTGATGTATGAAGACACCCCTCTGATGCCCTTATTGGCTTTGCCGCTTGAAGGTCGCCATAATGCAGCTAATGCGTTGTCGGCATTGGCTTTGGGAATGGCGGTAGGGTTGAATACACAAACCATGTGTAAGAGTTTACAGAAATTTAAAGGTTTGGCACATAGAATGCAGCGTGTTGCCGAAATACGCGGTGTTACCTGGGTTAATGACTCAAAGGCTACCAATATTGGTGCGTGCATTGCGGCTTTGCAGGGTTATGAGCGCAAAGTTGTGTTGATAGCCGGTGGTGATGCCAAAGGCGCTGATATGAGTGAGTTGACACCGGTGATTAAGGCGAAGACCAAAGGCGTTGTATTAATGGGTAAAGATGCACCGCTGATAGAGCAAGCGTTAAATGGTTGTGTGCCAGTAGTTTTGGTTAAAAACATGGTGCAAGCGGTACAGGCAGCGGCAGTTCTTGCTACAGCAGGTGAGAGTGTGTTGCTTTCTCCGGCGTGTGCGAGTTTGGATCAGTATAAGAATTATCAAGATCGCGGCGATAAATTTGCCAATGCGGTGATGGCATTGCTGGCATGAGTGGCGCTTTTAGTATTGTATGGGTCTATCAATGAAAAAATCTCAAAAAGTGCATTTTCACTTTGATAAGACTTTGTCGCTGATTTGCATAGCCCTGTTGACTATCGGCTATATTATGGTGGTGTCGTCATCACTGCACTTAGGTGTAAAAATGTCCGGTAGTGTGTTCAGCTTTCCCATGAAGCAGTTGGTGCATATCGGTATAGGTGTTTTAGCGGGCAGTTGGCTTGCCACCATCCCTTTGTATAAATGGGAAAGAGCGGGGCCGTGGTTGTTTATCGCAGGACTTTTTTTGCTCGTTATCGTATTGATACCGGGTGTGGGGGTACGGGTTAACGGTAGTGTGCGCTGGCTGTCTTTAGGTATCGTAAGAATACAGGTTTCCGAGATTGTTAAGTTTTTTGCAGTTATTTATATCGCAGGTTATGTCACCCGACATCAGGAGTCTGTAAGGTTATCGGCTTATGGCATAGTTAAGCCTTTGGCCTTGTTTTCATTGGCTTGCGTATTGTTGCTGTTGGAACCTGATTTTGGCTCATCCGTCGTTATTTTGCTGATAGCGATGGGCGTGATGTTTTTGGGCGGGGCAAGATTATCGCAATTTGCTATTTTGATGTCCCTGGTTGTGGTCTTGGCCACATTGCTGATTTACATCGAGCCGTATCGTATGCGCCGGATAACCAGTTTCATGGATCCTTGGGCAGATCCTTTAAACAGTGGCTTTCAGTTGGTGCAGGCGCTAATTTCTTTTGGACGCGGCGAATGGCTGGGTGTCGGTTTGGGTAACGGGATACAAAAATTATTTTATTTGCCGGAAGCGCATACCGATTTTCTATTTTCGGTCATCGCCGAAGAATTGGGTTTGTTGGGCGTGGTGGTGGTCATCAGCTTGTTTGCACTGCTCGTGTGGCGCACGTTTAAGATTGCGGAAGCGGCAGAAAAAGTTGGCCAGCCGTTTTCGGCATTTATGGCTTACGGTTTGGGGATATGGTTTGGTTTTCAAGCTTTTGTCAACATGGGTGTTAACATGGGCATATTACCTACCAAAGGCCTCACATTGCCTTTTATGAGTTACGGCGGTGGCAGCATGATAAGCATGTGTTGCGCAATTGCCTTGTTATTTCGGATATACAGTGAGGTTTATGAAATTAATGCTAATACGCCAAAAGAAAGGTCCAGATGGGTAAACGCATAGTGATTATGGCCGGAGGTACTGGCGGGCATGTGTTTCCTGCGCTGGCGGTTGCCCAGCTACTGATGGAAAAAGGCTGGCAAGTCAGCTGGTTAGGGACACATAAAGGCCTGGAAAGCAAGGTGGTGCCTGAAAATAGCATAGACATTGATTGGCTATCGGTTGCCGGTGTGCGTGGCAAAGGCGTGGTATCGAAAGTTAAGGCAGTGATTCTGCTATTACGGGCTTGTGGTCAGGCTGTCTGTATACTTCGTCGGCGTAAACCGGATATCGTGCTAGGCATGGGTGGTTTTGTTGCGGGGCCTGGCGGTCTGATGGCAAAGCTGCTAGGCATCCCGTTGATTATTCATGAACAAAACCGTGTGCCGGGCACGACGAACCGATTATTGGCAAAACTGGCCAATCAGGTGTTGGAAGCTTTTCCAGGCAGCTTTAATAAAAAAGTCGGTGCTAAATGTACAGGTAATCCATTGCGAAAAGCATTTTTGATTGCCTCAGACAGGGAAAATCGACGTGAGAAAACGGCAGTTAATGTGTTGATTTTTGGCGGTAGTCAAGGTGCCCAAATACTGAATGAAGTTGTGCCTGAGGCGGTCGTTAATTTGGCAGAGATACAGGTGATCCATCAAACCGGTGTGGCCATGTTCGAGCAGGTAAAGGGACGGTATAGAGAATTGAACGTTAAGGCGCATGTTACGGCATTTATTGATGATATGGTGGCCGCTTACCAGTGGGCCGACATTGTGGTGTGTCGATCGGGTGCCATGACGGTCAGTGAGATTGCCGCGATGGGCGTACCGGCTATTTTTATTCCGCTGCCTAATGCCATTGATGACCATCAGGTGGCTAACGCACGCTATTTAACCGATGCAGGTGCAGGGCTATTATTAATGCAAAAAGATTTAACCCCGATGAGTTTGGCAGAAAAAATAACACAGGCGCTTGGGCAGTTAGATGCCATGCGTAAAGCGGCAATACAGTGCGCACGATTGGAGGCAACCGAAGAGGTTGCTGAGTTTTGCATTGCCGGAGCCAAATCATGACCGGTGCTTACGGCAAAATGTCCACCGAAATGTTGGGTACTATCAAACGGATACACTTTATCGGTATTGGTGGTACCGGTATGAGTGGTATCGCAGAAGTATTATTGAATCTGGACTATAAGGTTTCCGGTTCCGATGTTAAGGAAAGCCCGGTAACGCAAAGATTAGCGGCGCTTGGTGTGGTTATATCGATAGGGCATAAACGTGAAAACGTGGCCAATGTCGATGTGGTCGTTGCCTCTAGCGCGATAGATCGCAGTAATGAAGAAATCGATGAAGCCTATTTGAATCGGGTGCCAGTGATTCCGCGTGCAGAAATGTTAGCGGAATTGATGCGTTTTCGATTTGGCATTGCTGTTGCCGGTACGCACGGTAAAACCACAACCACGAGTTTGGTTGCCAGTATTTTGGCTGAAGGTGGTCTTGACCCCACTTTTGTGATCGGTGGACGGTTAAACAGTGCCGGTAGCAATGCCAAGCTAGGTTTGGGCAATTACCTGGTGGCTGAGGCGGACGAAAGCGATGCGTCATTTTTGTATCTGCAACCGATGATAGCCATCGTGACCAATATCGATCAGGATCACATGGCAACTTATCAAAATAGTTATCAGCGCTTGAAAGATACCTTTGTAGAGTTTTTACATCATCTGCCTTTTTATGGCTTGGCGGTGTTGTGTCTGGATGACGAGGGCGTGCGAGAAATTTTGCCGCAACTGTCAAAACCCATCGTTACTTATGGCGTACACGAAAATGCGGATGTTCGCGCCATCGATATTAAACAGCAAGGCATGCAGACGCACTTTAACGTTATTCGCAGAGGTGATTATCCGCCGTTGGCGATTACCTTAAGTATGCCAGGATGGCACAATATGTTGAATGCCTTGGCGGCGATTGCGGTAGCCAGTCGGCTGAATGTGGATAATGCCGCCATTATTAAAAGCTTGCAGGTGTTTAAGGGCGTTGGGCGACGCTTCCAGTTAAATGGTGATATTGCCTTGGGTAACGGTAAATTAACCCTGGTTGATGATTATGGCCATCATCCCAGAGAAATTGCAGCTACACTTGAAGCATTACGGCAAGCCTGGCCAGATAGACGCTCGGTAGTGATTTTTCAACCACACCGCTATACCCGAACCCGCGACTTGTTTGAAGATTTTGTCCACGTTTTGTCTACCGTTGATATACTGGTTTTGATGGATGTGTATTCGGCTGGAGAATCGGTTATTCCTGGTGCAGATGGACGCGCATTAAGTCGCGCCATAAGGATTCGTGGTCAGGTTGATCCGGTGTTCGTGGAAAATTGGGAAGAATTACCCCATTTATTGGCCAGCATAGTCAAGGTGGATGATGTCATCCTTACCATGGGAGCCGGTAATGTTGGGCATATCGCTACGCTGTTGCCACAGTTATTGGCAGAACAATTAGGCTAACTTAAAGTGGTTGCTGAAATGAAAGGGCGCTTGCTAAGTAATGAAAATCTGGCGAAATATACCAGCTGGCGGGTAGGTGGCCCTGCGGATCAGGTGTATATCCCGTCTGACCGCCAAGATTTAATCGAATTTGTGAAGGCGCTACCGGCGGGTGAACCGGTATTTTGGATGGGATTAGGTAGCAATTTGCTGGTTCGGGACGGTGGTATTCGCGGTACAGTCATCAATACCAAAAGCCGATTAAAAGAAATGCGCCGTGTTGACGAGTGCGTGGTGTATGTCGAAGTCGGGGTGCCTTGTGCCCATGTTGCGCGGTTTTGTTCTGAGCAAGGTTTGGTGGGCGCTGAATTTTTGGCAGGTATACCGGGCACTATGGGCGGGGCATTAAAAATGAATGCCGGGGCTTTTGACGGTGAAACGTGGGGCATCGTTAAGCAGGTAGAAACCATAGACGCTTTCGGTACGGTAAAAATCCGGCAACCACAGGATTTTTGTGTCAGTTATCGTTCCGTAAAGGGTCTTGATAACCAATGGTTTTTGTCGGCACATTTAGTGCTTCAGGCTGGCGATGTCGAAGCGAGCCAACAAAAAATAAAAGGTTTGCTGGAAAAACGGGCAAAAACCCAGCCAACGAATCAACCCAGTTGTGGGTCAGTTTTTAAAAACCCTGACGGCGATTACGCAGCACGATTAATTGAGCTGGCAGGGTTAAAGGGTTTTTCAATAGGCGGTGCGTGTGTTTCCGAAAAACATGCTAATTTTATTGTTAACACGGGTGATGCCAAGGCCTCGGATATAGAGGCTTTAATTAACTATGTTCAGCGTAAAATTGAAGATTTACACGGTGTCATTTTGCAAACGGAAGTTTGTATGGTGGGAGAAAATGCGAGGATATAAGTGATTAAAAAACCAGAGGAATTCGGTAAGGTTGCCGTATTGATGGGTGGGTCGGCTGCTGAACGGCCTGTTTCCTTACGTAGTGGTGCTGCGGTATACGAGGCGTTAAAAAACCAGGGCGTGGATGTTGTTGCTATTGATGTGACAGGCAGTGCTATTGATGCTTTGTCGCAAATCAAGGTTGATCGGGTATTTAATATCATTCATGGCCGTGGCGGTGAAGATGGTGTATTGCAAAGCGTATTGCAAGTGTTGGGCATTCCCTATACGGGCAGTGGTGTATTAGCCTCTGCGTTAAGCATGGACAAGCTGCGAACCAAGTTGTGTTGGCAGGGCTATGGACTGGTCACGCCCAAATGGTATGTGCTAAAAGATACAAGCGATATTGATCCGTGCATTGAAAAACTGGGTTTTCCTGTGATTGTTAAACCGGCGCTGGAAGGCTCCAGCATGGGTATGAGCAAGGCTAATAATCGCGATGAATTATTGCAGGCGTTAAAGGTAGCAGCAGAGTTTCGCTGTGATGTTTACGCAGAAGCCTGGGTTACCGGTAAAGAATACACGGTTGCGGTATTAAATGGTGAGGCTTTGCCGGTTATTCGTCTGGAAACGCCTAATGCGTTTTATGATTACGAGGCGAAATATAACGCGACCACAACGCAGTATCATTGTCCGTGCGGGTTAAATGAAGAGCAGGAGTTAAGCTTAAGAAATCTGGCATTAACAGCCAGTCAGGCCGTAGGTGTAAAAGGCTGGGCCAGAGTGGACGTGTTTATTGACAGTTCGGGTGCAACCCAGCTCATTGAAATTAACACAGTACCAGGCATGACCGACCATAGTTTAGTGCCGATGGCGGCTAGACAGGCGGGTATAACGTTTGAGCAATTAGTGTGGCGCATCTTGGAAACCAGCTTCGGGTAATGAACAGTGTCAGCAGCAAAATTTGGGTTATCGCAATATTGTTGCTTACCGCTGTAGTGTCTGTCATGGGACGCAACGTTGTAGAACAAAAAATAAAGCAGTCTTTCCCTATTCGTTATGTTAGAACGGAAGGGGTTTTTCAATATCTGAGCAAAGATGAAGTAAAAACTGTTTTGCAGCCACAGGTTACGCGTGATTTTTTTGATGTGGACATGCAATCCATACAAGCGGCTGTTGCATCATTGCCGTGGGTTAAGGCGGCAACTGTTGAACGTATCTGGCCGGATACCATTGACATCAAAGTACATGAAAAAAAAGCCTATGTTCGTTGGGGTAAAAAGAGTCTAATTACCGAACGTGGCGATATATTTACCCCCACAAATATTGAACCATTTCAAGATCTTCCGATAATTGAAGGCCCGATACAGCAGCAGAAAAAAGTATTGGAAGTCATGAAAGGCATTAAAACAGCATTAGCAGATCAATCCATGGAATTGGCGGAATTTACCATTAGCGAGCGCTGGACATGGAAAATAAAATTGAAAACCGGATTGCAAATAGTGATGGGTCGTAATGATCCTTTAAAAAAATTACAACGTTTTTTAAAAACAGTGCCAATATTAGGACAAGATAGAATCGATGAAATGGACGTTGTTGATCTAAGATATCTAAATGGATATGCGGTTTCATGGCGACCTGAAATCACTGAAGTTGACTGGCAGCTCCCTTTAGACACAGATATAAAAAATAAATGAGTCATCCAAAAAAAAGCGAGACAGAGTGGAAAAATGGCAAAAAGAACAGAGCGGAATTTAATTGTCGGGCTTGATATTGGAACTACGAAGGTTGCCGCCATAGTTGGGGAAATCAGTAGCGATGGTAATATAGAAGTCATTGGTATTGGTTCAACAGTATCTCGGGGACTGAAGAAAGGCGTTGTAGTAAACTTGGAATCGACCGTGCAATCCATACAGCGGGCCATAGAAGAAGCGGAGCTGATGGCGGGTTGTCAAATCAAGTCCGTGTTTGCGGGTATTGCAGGTAGCCATATTCGCAGCCTTAATTCACACGGTATTGTGGCCATTAAAGATAAAGAGGTTACCCAGTACGACATAGATAGGGTTATCGATTCTGCTCGCGCGGTGGCCATACCGGCTGACCAGAAAATTTTGCACATTTTGCCGCAGGAGTTTGTGATTGACCTGCAAGATGGCATTAAAGAGCCAATAGGTATGTCGGGTATTCGCCTTGAAGCCAAGGTACACATGGTAACCGGCAGTGTCAGCGCTGCACAGAACATCATCAAATGTATCCGCCGCTGTAATCTTGAGGTGGATGACATTGTGTTGGAACAGCTGGCTTCGTGTAATTCGGTACTGGCAGAAGATGAAAAGGATTTGGGTGTCTGCTTGATTGATATTGGCGGCGGTACGACCGACATTGCTATTTTTGTCGAAGGCGCCATCAAACATACGGCGGTCATACCGATTGCAGGCGATCAAGTCACTAATGATATTGCTGTGGCTTTGCGTACTCCGACTATTAATGCCGAAGATATCAAGAAAAAATATGCGTGTGCATTAACCCAGTTGGCCAGTGCTGATGGGATTATTGAGGTGCCTAGCATTGGTGATCGAGCACCGCGTAAAATATCGTCACAAAATTTGGCAGAAATCATAGAGCCGCGTTATGAAGAGTTATTGTTGCTGGTTCAGGCAGAATTAAGACGCAGCGGTTATGAAGATGTTATTGCCGCAGGCATTGTCTTAACCGGAGGTAGTTCAAAAGTCATGGGTTTGACCGAGTTGGCGGAAGAAATTTTTCACATGCCAGTACGCCTGGGGTGTCCTCAGAACGTGACAGGCCTGATAGAGGTTGTGCGAAATCCAATACATTCAACCGGTGTTGGGTTATTAATGTATGGTAAAGATTATCAGGGTGGCAGAGGTATAGACACAGAAGAGTCAGGTTTTTTTGCTAAGATGAAAGGCTGGTTTCAGGGGAATTTTTAAGAATTTTGCAGATTATGAAGGGGCAGCGATAATGAAGTACGAATTAGTGGATATGTGTACCGAAACCGCAGTAATCAAGGTGATCGGTGTGGGCGGTGGCGGCGGTAATGCCGTTCATCACATGGTGAGTAGTAGTATTAAAGGTGTTGAATTTATTTGTGCCAATACCGATGCGCAAGCCTTAAGAAAATTGGATACAGGTACCATCATTCAATTGGGTGTTGAGCTGACCAAAGGACTCGGAGCGGGCACTAATCCTGAAGTCGGTAGGCAGGCGGCTGAAGAAAACAAAGACCGCATTAAAGAAGTCATCAACGGTGCGGATATGATTTTTTTAACTGCTGGCATGGGTGGCGGCACCGGTACCGGTGCTATCGCGGTCATTGCAGAAATTGCCAAAGAAATGGGTATTTTGACGGTTGCCGTTGTGACCAAGCCGTTTTTGTTTGAAGGCAAAAAGAAGCAGGCGATTGCTGAGCAAGGTATCGCAGAGCTTGAAAAATACGTAGATTCCTTGATTACTATCCCCAATCAAAAGTTATTGCCGGTCTTAGGTGATAAAGTTTCGTTGATGAACGCTTTTAAAGCGGCCAATGATGTGTTGTTGGATGCGGTACAGGGCATTACGGACTTGATCGTTCATCCTGGCATGATTAACGTTGACTTTGCCGATGTCAGAACAGTGATGTCGGGCATGGGTGCGGCTATTATGGGCACTGGTGCAGCGGTTGGTGATCACCGTGCGCGTGAAGCCGCTGAAAAAGCCATCGCTTGCCCACTGCTGGAAGATATTAATTTGCAAGGCGCACGCGGTATTTTGGTCAATATTTCCGCATCGGATATGAGCATTGCCGAATTTAACGAGGTTGGCAATATTGTGCATGAATTTGCCTCGGAAGATGCT
>NZ_FUKJ01000207.1 GCF_900163745.1 Crenothrix polyspora | reverse complement strand
TTAAGGCTAACAACTTGAAAATTAAATGACTATTTTTGAATGAAAAAAGTGTACGGTAGTGAATCTGGAATGAATAAAGCAGTACGTTAAATTCAATAATGATAACGGCATTGGGCAATGATGATGCCATCATCGCTGGCTTTGTAAACGATTCGGTGTTCGCGGTCGATGCGTCGAGACCAATATCCCGTCCAGTTATGTCGCAAAGGTTCGGGATCACCTAAGCCTGAAAAGGGATGTCGCTGCATGTCGGCAATTAGAAGGTTGATGCGTTTTAATACTTTTTTGTCGGTTGCTTGCCAGTACAGATAGTCTTCCCATGCTATTTCTGCCCACGATAAAATCATGGCTCAATGAGCGTGTGCTGAACGGTTTTACCAGCTTCAATTTCAGCAATGGCCTGGTTTAAACGCATGGCATTTTTGGGGCTTGCCATCAGGTACGCAGTTTCTTCGTAGGATTTAAAATCTTCTAATGAGATAAGGACGGCGGGTTTACCATTTTGGCGGGTGATTATAATAGGCACATGATCATCATTGACTTTATCTAATGTGCTAGCCAGTTGGCTGCGAAAATTTGAATAGCTGATGGTATCCATTGTTAAAATCCTAGCTGTTTTCAAGTACGTATTATTGTACTTATAATATTAGGTTTTGCAATGATATTCGGCCAGATTGATTGTGGAAAATCACAAGGCTGAGTTTGAAAGGAGATGGGATGAGTATTCCAGTTAAAGGCAAATCGGTACATTTTGATGACCGTTACCAGCCTCTTCCAATACTAAATGAGTCTGAAGGGCTGCCGTATTTCTAACGGGAAATGAGTCTGACAGACGCTTAAGCCTCGTTCATGATAAGAGGATGAATCTAATCATGAACATAAACGATCTAAAAACCATAGCGCAATTGGAACAGTTTTTAACCGGCACCCAATCGGTAGCTTTTGTGGTGGCAAGCACTAAGCGTGACATTTACCAGGACATACAGCGTACACTGGCTATATTCAGATACCCTGCGCTGGATAAGCCTTCAAAAGGCGTAGTGGTGCGCTTCCTGATCAAAATTACCGGCTATTCAAGGCAACAGGTTACGCGACTGGTCAAGCAATACCGTGACACAGGCAAGGTCGAACGGCAGCAACGCACGCACCAGGGATTTAAGAGTATTTACACCGCTGAAGATATTCGCCTGCTGGCCGCACTGGATGAACGCCATAACACCCTCAGCGGGCCTGCCACCAAAAAGCTTTGCGAACGTGCCCATACCTTGTTTGGCCAAACACAATACCAGCATTTGGCTGGCATATCCGTTGCCCATTTGTATAACCTCAGAAAGTCGAAACCCTATCTTCGGCAACGCTACACCCTTGAAAAAACACGCCCCAAAGTAGCGCTTATAGGGGAAAGAAAAAAGCCACAGGCCAATGGCCAGCCTGGCTACATCCGGATTGATACCGTCCATCAGGGCGACCTGGATAAGCAAAAAGGCGTTTACCACATCAATGCCGTTGATGAGGTGACACAGTTCGAGGTGGTCTGTACCGTTGAGAAAATCAGTGAGCAGTATTTGATGCCGGCCATTGAACAACTGTTAACTTGTTTTCCCTTTGTTATTAAAGGCTTCCACTCAGATAACGGTTCAGAATACATCAACTACAAGGTGGCTGCATTGCTGACAAAATTATTGATTGAGTTTACCAAATCCCGCTCCAGGCAGACCAATGACAATGCCTTGGCGGAAAGTAAAAATGGTTCGGTAATCCGCAAGCTGTTTGGGTATGCACATATCCCCCAGCAATGGGCATCCTTGATAAACACATTCAATCACGAGACTTTGTTCCCCTATATCAACTACCATCGCCCTTGTTTTTTCCCTAAAACGGTTAAGGATAAAAATGGCAAAGACAAAAAAATCTACCCCTATGAATGTATGATGACACCGTATGACAAATTGAAATCCATTGAAAATGCAAAAAACTATTTGAAACCAGGCGTTACTTTTGAAATACTGGACAAGTTCGCATTGAGTCAAACTGACGACCAAGCGGCTGAACAACTTCAAAAGGAACGCTCAAAATTATTTAAAACCATCAATGAACGAGGCTTAAAAAGCGGATAAGTTGTTAGGGTCGTGTTGCTTTTTCAGACTCATTTATCAATTGGAAAATACT
>NZ_FUKJ01000245.1 GCF_900163745.1 Crenothrix polyspora | reverse complement strand
GCTGTTGCAGGTCTGGTTGCGATTACACCGGCCTGCGGTTGGGCGGGACCTATTGGCGCTATTTTTCTGGGTTTATTGGTAGGTGCAGTGTGCTTTTGGTCGGTAACCTTTCTAAAAGTCAAGCTGGGGTATGATGATTCATTGGATGCCTTCGGTGTACATGGCGTTGGTGGAATGCTTGGAGCGCTGGGAACAGCCGTGGTAGCCAGCCCAGCCTTGGGTGGTACAGGTGTTTGGGATTATGTCGCTAACGGTGTCGCTGAATACAATATGCTGGGACAACTGGGTAGCCAGTTGTGGGGCGTGGTGCTGTGCATCATCTGGTCAGGCGTGGTTTCTTTCCTTGCTTTCAAGCTGGTTGATATGCTGATTGGCTTGCGCGTGACTGAAGATGTTGAGCGCGAAGGCCTCGATATTAACGAGCATGGAGAAACGGCTTATCATATATAAAACAATAAGTTAATTTGCCATTGTAGAGACGCAAGATTTTGCGTCTCTCTATATCCTACATAGTATTAGCAATAAACACAGCCCGCTTAGGCGCGGGCAAGCCTTCACACGTCAGCTGTGGGTTTTCAGGATCAAGAAAATCCTGTAGCGAATGAAAACGCATCCAGTCGGTGCTGCGTTGTTCTTCAACACTCGTCGCCGTCACATCAATCAAGCGGATATTTTTAAAACCGCAACGTTTCAACCAGCTCTCCAAAGTGGCACAACTGGGTAAGAACCAGACATTACGCATTTTGGCATACCGATCTTCCGGCAATAACACCTCGCCCAGCTTGCCATCTATTACCAGAGTTTCCAGAACCAGTTCGCCGCCAGATTGTAAGGCATCTCTTAATTCCAACAAGTGATCGATGGGCGAGCGCCGGTGATACAGCACACCCATAGAAAACACGGTATCAAATGCCTTTAAGCCAGCGGGGATATGTTCTATACCGAGAGGTAGAACGTGAATAGGCGCATCGCCATACAATTTTTTAATCGCCAGAAACTGCATGACATTAAGCAGCATCGGATCAATACCAATTACCGCTTTCGCTCCCGCACCGAGCATGCGCCAACAGTGATAGCCATTGCCGCAGCCTATGTCCAAAACGGTGCGCTGATTTAGC
This sequence comes from Crenothrix polyspora, assembly GCF_900163745.1. Taxonomy (GTDB): domain Bacteria; phylum Pseudomonadota; class Gammaproteobacteria; order Methylococcales; family Methylomonadaceae; genus Crenothrix; species Crenothrix polyspora_B. The sequence goes on along the minus strand of NZ_FUKJ01000245.1, from coordinate 4,156 downwards.
GGTGCAATATAATCTTTCAAGCGCTGCCATTTCCAATCAGATCGCCATTCAGTATCGATGTGAATACCGAACAAATGATATGGCCCTTTACGCCAAGGGTGTAAACTTCTGAGGTTTTGTTCCAGTTGACGGTGTTGCAGCGGATTTAACTCCGCTGTATTGCCAATACGGATGACATCGCTATCTAACTGTCTGTGTGTGCTTGCCACATTGGGCAGTGCTTCGACACTATTAAACCAGCCAGCCAAATCGCCATGCTTGCTGCCATCAAACGCCCGTTCAAGCTGTTCTGGCAATACCGTCGTCCAAGCATCTGCTTTTATGTTCGACAGTGTGTCATACACCGTCGAATACTTTGCATTCAGAGTAGATAACAGAGCGAGCGCCTTTGTTGTGAAGTGAGATATTCGAGCAAACCAGAAAGTCTGTTATGGATTTTTAGCGACAAGTGCATCAGCATTGCGTTTGACCAAGCCTTCAATAACCGCGTTCAATGAGCCTTTAGATTGTACTTCATTGGCAAAAGTGGTGCGGTAGTTGGTCACCAGGCTCACGCCCTCAATCATGATGTCATAGGCTTTCCATACGCCATTGCTCAGTACCATGCGGTAATTAACACCGATGGGCTGTATGCCCGGCTGTATCACTTCGGTTTTAACGATGACTTTACTTGCGCCGGATTCCATTTGCAATGGCAAGAAACGCACTGTCCAATCTTTAAATTCGACAAACGCCCTGGAATAGGTCCTTACCAGCAAGGTTTGAAATTCCTGTTTAAAACGCGCTTGCTCATCTGGGGTTGCACCCTTCCACAGTTTTCCCAGAACCAGTGAAGAAATCAAGTCAAAATCTGTATGTGGATAGATGACATCGTTAACAAACTGGGTTATTTTGGCAAAGTCTTTGGTGAAAGATTTATCCTGAAGCTTCTGCTGCAATGTTGTCGATGCGTTCTCTATGGCCAATTGTGGTGCTGTCAATTCAGCCGCTGCGGATTGGGCCATCGGTAAAAATCCCAGCAACATAATCAACAGGCTGAGTTGTGTAAAGCGTTTAACCTTCATAAAAACCTCTAGTAATCTGACAAATTTGAAATATCGGAACGTTTATTCCCTGATACAATGAACCTTAAAACGTCGGTTTATGTGGACCTGTGACACCGATATTCCTAAGCCAATGAGTATAGACAAGATGTCTTATAATAACATTAAATTTCCCTATACACGCATGAGACGAATGCGTTACAACGAGTTTTCCCGTCGCTTAATGCGTGAGAACCAGCTTACAGTTGATGACCTGATTTGTCCTTTGTTTGTGACAGAAGGCTGCCAGCAACGACAGTTAATTGATTCCATGCCAGGTGTTGAACGCTTATCTTTGGATCTTCTTCTGGAAGAAGCGCATGTCCTTTTTAATTTGGGTATTCCGGCCATTGCATTATTTCCGGTGATTGCTGCCGATAAAAAATCAGACGATGCCGCTGAAGCGTACAATCCCGATGGCCTTATTCAGCGCAGTGTACGCGCGTTAAAAAAAGCCTTGCCCGAACTGGGTGTTATTACCGATATTGCGCTTGATCCATTCACATTGCACGGCCAGGATGGCCTGGTTAATACGGAAGGCTATGTGGTTAATGATGAAACCATAGCCGTTTTGGTCAAACAAGCCTTATCTCATGCACAGGCGGGTGCTGATATTGTTGCACCTTCTGACATGATGGATGGCCGTATTGGTGCAATCCGGCAGGCATTAGAAGCAAACAGTCATATTAATACCCGCATACTGGCTTATTCGGCTAAATATGCCTCCAGTTTTTATGGCCCGTTTAGAGATGCGGTAGGTTCTTCCGGTAATTTTGGTAAAAGCAATAAATACAATTACCAAATGGATCCCGCTAATTCCGATGAAGCTCTGCGAGAAATAGCGCTGGATCTGCAAGAAGGTGCGGATATGGTGATGGTTAAGCCAGGAATGCCGTATCTGGATATTATTTGTCGGGTTAAGCAGGAGTTTGGTGTACCCACGTTTGCCTATCAGGTCAGTGGCGAATACGCCATGCTAAAAGCGGCCGCTCTGAACGGCTGGCTGGATGAAAAGCAGGTTGTTCTGGAATCGCTACTGGCCTTTAAACGTGCGGGTAGTGATGCTATCCTGACTTACTTTGCCAAATCGGTGGCTCAGTGGCTAAAAGAATGATTGCTTGTTAATCCTTGTCTCTACACCAAAAAAATGAATAGAGGAAGAAACGCAATCATGACAACGCCAGACCGTTATGCCGTTTTCGGCGACCCCATTAGCCACAGTAAATCACCAAAAATCCATCAGTTATTTGCCGAACAAACCGGGCAATCACTGCAATATACTGCTGAGCGCGTACCTGCCACACAATTTACCACAACCGCTAACACTTTTTTTGCAGAGGGCGGCAAAGGTCTTAATTGCACCATCCCGCTAAAAGAACTGGCGTGGAAATATGCTGATCATAAAACCCAACGCGCACAGTTAAGTGGTGCAGTCAATACACTGGCGTTGCAAGCTGATGGTTCTATTCTAGGTGATAATACTGACGGCATCGGCTTAGTTACCGATTTAATGCACAATCACGGTATTACCCTAAAAGATCGCAATATTTTAATTTTGGGCGCAGGCGGGGCTAGTCGAGGCATTATTGAGCCGATTTTGGAACAATCACCACAACGTCTCGTTATTGCTAATCGTACCGTCGATAAGGCGATTGAGCTAGCCCAGGTGTTTAGCCAGTTGGGTACACTAACAGGTTGCGGATACGATGCTTTAAGCGGCCAGCAATTTGACCTCATCATCAACGCCACATCAACCAGTTTAACAGGGGATTTGCCGCCCCTGCCCGATCAGCTGTTAGCGAAAGGCGGTTACTGTTACGATTTAGCCTATAGCAATCAACCTACCCCTTTCGTACACTGGGGTTTGGCAAACGGGGCTGCAAAAAGTGTGGATGGCTTAGGGATGTTAGTGGAACAAGCCGCCGAGGCTTTTTATATTTGGCGTAAAGTGCGACCCGCGACGGAAACTGTCATTGCGTCAATGAACTCACAACGCGGGCTATAAGAGATGTTACAGATACTGGTTCTTTAACTTGATGTAATGTTGGTAGGAATATTCCAGAAACTCGCGTTCGGAATCTTTCAGAGGTCTTATGCGTCTGGCGGGTGCCCCCACGTAAAGATGCCCCGTTTCCAGTCTTTTTCCAGAAGGCACTAAAGAGCCTGCACCTAGCATGACATAGTCTTCAATCACCGCATCATCCATAATAATGGATCCCATGCCGACCAGGCAGTAATCGCCAATAGTACAGGCATGAATAACCGCTCGATGCCCAATGGTAACGCCTTTGCCAATAACCAGTGGGTAACTTTTTTCTGAAAAAGGCGTTGCATGGGAAACATGCAGCACAGAACCGTCTTGAATATTCGTGCCCGCACCTATAGCAATACTTTCAACATCCCCTCTTAATACAGAGGTCGGCCATATCGATACATCATCGCCAATGCTGACATCACCAATAACAACCGCGCTGTCATCTATATAGACTGACTCGCCGATTTTTGGAGCTTTATTGTTAAATTTTAGAACCGCCACAACGTTCTACTCCCTAGCTAACTGTCAATTGATTATTTTTACGATCCACTGAATGACAAAAAGCTTATGATACCAAACTGGCATCAAGTGCTTTCGCAGAAGACGACAAAAAATAGAGGTGGTAAAACAAAACGGGCATTGCGAACTGTTTACTTATGAATTCGATGACACACTGTGTCATCAAAATGCCAAATCTTTAGGCGATTAAACTCAAAAAACTTAAAACCCTGGATAAAACACTATTAACCGAGGAAAAATAGCCTTACATAAAGAAAATCAGGCATCGACCAGAATGTCGACACCTGATTGGCGCGGATTAAAACCCAATAAACTGGATGTTTAACGCTTTTAGTGAGCTAATTTAGCGCCCGCTTCTTTAACATCTTTAGTGACAGCTTTAGCACCATCAACAGCGGCGGTTCCTGCAGCCGCTGCACCGTCTGCGGCTTTACCAGCAGCATCGGTTGCTACAGCGCCTGCTGTTTTAGCGGTATCAACAGCAGCAGTTCCTGCAGCCGCTGCACCTTCTGCAACTTTG
>NZ_FUKJ01000244.1 GCF_900163745.1 Crenothrix polyspora | reverse complement strand
GACCGTCACCGCCGTCCGTACCGGCACAGAAGCCGGTACAGGAATCGCAGGTACCGTAGGAAGTGATTTAATCGGCACCTATGGCACGCTCAAGCTGAACGGCGATGGCAGTTACACCTACATCGCCGACCAGGCCGCTGCCGATGCCCTGGCCGAAGGCGTTACCGCCATCGATGTCTTCACCTGCACCCTCAGCGATGGTCAAGGGGGCACGGATACCGCGCAAATCACCCTGACCGTCACCGGTAAAAATGATGCGCCGATGGCCGTTGATGATGGCACTGTGGCATTACCATTAACCATCGTTGAAGACAGCGTCACCCCGCTCAACCTGCTGGGTAATGATATCGATGTGGATAGCGATGTCCTCATGGTTAAATCCATCAACGGCGTTGACCTGACCCCAGGCGTAGCGCAAAGCATCCCCGTGTCCAATGGCGTGGTCACTGTGGCGGTGGATGGCAGTCTCAGCTTTACACCGGCCCTGGATTACAACGGCTCGGTCAGCTTTGACTATGTCGTCACCGATCCGCAGGGTCTGACAGATATCGGCACGGTCAACTTGAACGTCACCCCCGTGAATGACGCGCCGGTGGCCGTTGATGATAAAGCACTTGTTATTGAAGATAAGATAGTCATAGGTAATCTTTTAGGCAACGACACAGATATTGATCGTGATCCATTGAATGTCACATCTGCCAGGGTTGATATTAATGGCGATGGTCTAACTGATTTGTTGCCATTAGGGGTAACCACTCTATTAAGAGACAGCACTGGCGAACCCATTGGTAAGATAACTATTAATGCCAATGGCTCATTCAGCTTCATGCCAGCGCCTAACTATAACGGTTTGATGCCAGTAGTTGAGTACACTATCGATGACGGGCATGGCGGAATAGATACAGGTACGCTGACTCTAGGTCCAGTTGAGCCAGTCAATGATAATCCTATAGCCAAAAATGATGCCAACACTGTCACTGAAGATACGCCATTGGTGGTGAGTGCAACGGATGGTTTAATTAAAAGTGCTTTAGCAGTGGAAGGTGTCGATAACGATATAGATGGCGATATCTTGACATTGACTGTTGTTATGGTCGATACCAACGGCGACGGTACACCGGATGTATTAACCCTGGACGTTGCTACACCGCTCGTAGATAAATCAGGCCAGCCAATAGGTATTTTAGTCGTCAAGGCCGACGGTAGTTACAGCTTTACGCCAGAGCATAACTACACAGGTTTAGTCCCTGACATTCATTACACTGTTAATGACGGTCACGGAGGTAGTGCTGATGCAACACTGATCTTGACGTTAGAACCTGTTAATGATCCACCGGTAGCTGTTGATGATACGATCGAAGTCTTAGAAGATACCCCCGTTTCTGGCAACGTCTTAAACAACGACAGTGATGTTGATGGTGATTCATTAACCGTAATTGCTGCGACCGTAGATACCAATGGCGATGGCCTACCTGATCCATTAATCCTGGGCGAGGTTGCTTTAATTACCGATAAAGCGGGTACAGTTATTGGTAGCTTAACACTCAATAGTGATGGCAGCTTTACCTTTGCGCCGGCACTCAATTATTTCGGCCCTGTACCTGACGTTAAATATACGGTCAGTGATGGTCATGGTGCTGTTGACGTGGCGACATTAAAAATAGGTCCGGTTATCTCTGCGCTGGATCCGATTGATGATCCAGGTACGGGTGAGATTGATACGCCTATTATCGTAGATATATTGGCTAATGACCCTAGCGTTAACCCTAATACCATACAGATTGTCGGTACTCAAAATCCAGGTGATTCTTTGCTTGTACCAGGCGAAGGCACTTGGACGATTGATCCTAAAAATGGCCTACTAACCTTTACGCCGTTACCAACGTTCCACGCTGCGCCATCGCCCATACATTACACGGTGACTGATACTAATGGTCTTGTGTCTTCAGCGGCTTTGGTCAAGATTAATATTCAACCCGTAGTCAGTGATGACATCGTTATTGGCGCTACGCCTGATGTACCGGTGATCGTTGATGTATTGGCGAATGATAAAGGTGCCGATCCAGCTACCGTTAAAATTGTTGATGCCACTAATGTCGATGGCTCATTGATAATCCCTGGAGAAGGTACTTGGACTGTAGATAAAACGACAGGTCAGATAACCTTTACACCGATATCAACTTTTCATGGAGATCCAGCGCCAATTCGGTATACGGTAAGCAGTTTAACTGGGCTGCCGTCGCCTTCTGCAGGGGTAACGATTCATGTGCAACCTGTAGGGCCAGAAATAGGGTCGCTGATTATGTTAAGTAACCCACAGCCGCCACTTTTCACTTTACCCTCAAGCGTGTTGCCTTTTACATCATTGCCTGTAAGGCCGCTAACGCCTATGTGGGAACAGGAGTGGTTTAAGCCAGTTGACTTGAGTTTTGGTGATTCTGCCGATACCTGTGATCTTTATCTGGTAGGCTCGTTAAAGAATCAAGTGGTGATTGAAAGACAGTCTTACCATTTCTCTATTCCATCCGGTACGTTTAGACATACTAATCCAAGCGAGCAGCTAGAGTATAGCGCAACCCATCCAGATGGTTCACCGTTACCTGAGTGGCTGGAATTTAATCCAAAAACCTTAACTTTCTCCGGTGTGCCGCCTAAAGGTGCAGTGTCTGAAACTGTCATGGTTACGGTTAGAGATGATTGCGGCGATGAAGTCCACGCCACGTTCTTCGTTAAAATGAACAAAGAACATTATCGCCATACCAGCCATGATAAACACCATGCTGTGAACAAAGGCAAACTGGGTCTTGGCAAGCAACTGCACGCCGCTGGAAAAATGGGCAAGCTGCAAAATGGCCGCGAGTTACTGGATAGCCTGAGTGCTGAGCAAGATGGAAAAAACGTGACTATACTTAAATCACAAAAGGGATAAAGCAGCGTAAAGCCTATTTATAGCGGCATAGATGCTGCTAAACAGTTTGAAGTAACACTACACTAAAATTTAAACGGACTAAAATTATGAGATATTTGAATGCGCTTGGGGCTGCCATAGTAACCGCTGCAACTTTAACGGGTTGTGCGATTAAACCCCAACCGATAAGTGGCGATGAACGACTAAAGAGCATGATGACTGACCAGTCAGAAATGTACAGCAAACAGGAGTCTATCAAAGGCCCGATGACCTTTTATGACGCGTTGGCTCGCGCCTTGAAATATAATTTTGATCATCGTTTGACCATGATGGAAGCAGTACTTCAAGATACCCAATTGTCAGTTGCTACCATTAATATGTTACCTAAATTAACCGCCAATGCCGGCTATTTGGGAAGACAGGATCAATTATTTTCTGAAAGTCAGGATATTTTTGGCAACCGCTCGTTAAGACAGTCTACCTCACAAGATACCGGACGTGGCGTAGCTGATTTATCCTTTGCGTGGAATATTCTGGACTTTGGCGTTAGCTATTTTCAAGCCAAACAACAAGCTGATCGCGTGTTAATTGCTCAGGAAAGACGCCGTAAAGTGGTTAATAACCTGATCAAAGAAGTATTGCAGGCGTACTGGAGTGCCAGTATCGCTGACCGGCTGTTGCCCAAACTCGTTCCAGTATTAGAACAATCCGAACGCGCCCTGGCCTTGAGCAAAACCATCGAAGATGGCCGTTTACAGCCTGTAGTGGGTGTATTGGAATATCAACGCAGCTTATTGCGTATCATTGACCAACTGAAAAAACTAAAATCTGATCTATCGGTAGCCAAACCCAAACTGGCCGGTTTAATCAACGCACCAATGAGCACAACGCTTGTTTTAGCCAACCCAGACCAAACCCCAGAGCCGCCTGAACTTAAAGTTCCCGTCGCAGAACTGGAAAACCTGGGTCTGTTCTACCGTCCAGAATTGCGCGAAGAAATGTACCAGGAACGTATCAGCCGCACCGATGCCTGGAAAGAAATGTTGAAAGTGTTGCCAGGCCTGACTATCCCGCTATCAGTCAACTGGGACACCAACTCATTCCTGTTGCACCAGATGTGGCTGGAAGCCGGTGCCAGAACCACTTTTAACCTCATCAACCTGATTGCCGCGCCTAAAATCTGGAAATCAGCCCAAACCCAGATTGAAGTGGCAAAAACCCGTCGTAAAGCCTTATCAGTGACCGCCCTCGTACAAATCAACGTCGGTTATCAACAATACCTAAGAGCTTTAGACAGCTACAAAAGCTCAACTGAACTCAGCAAAGTGGATCAAGGCATCTTTACCGCCGTCTCCAACAGTGCCGACAACGATGCCGGTTCCGAACTGGAACGTATTCATGCCGCCACCTCAGCCCTGGCCTCACAGCTTGAAAAAGAACAAAGCCTGTCAGAAGTCTATGCCGCATTGGGTAACATCTACGCTTCTATTGGCCTAGATCCTGCTACCGGTAGCATAGAAAACGTCAATGTACGTACCCTGTCGGCGAATCTGGAAAGAAACATGGATCGGTGGTATAAGGGACAACTACCCAAGCTACCCAAAATAGCGGCTGCAACACCTGTTAACCTGAGTGCGAAATGAGAAAAAAATTAGTAGTGAGTGTTTTAGCCTTAATCCCCCTGTCCATAAACGGGGTATCTGCTGAAACGACCAATAGTCCTGAAGCCATTGTCTCGGAAGCCGCCGTAGAAATACCGACAGCAGCTCCCGAGCAAGTCGTCGGTAAAATCAAGGAAGATGTCTTACACCTGCGTGCCCAACTTAAGGCACGGCAAAGCACGCTCATTTCCAGTGAAATGGGCGGTCGTATCAGCCAGCTGAAACTGCGTGATGGCGAACGCTTCAGTAACGACCAAACCCTGGTGGAATTCAACTGTGCCGTAGAAGATGCCCAACTGAACAAAGCCAAGGCCACCCTGGAAAAGAAAAACAAAACCTACGAAGTCAACCAGCGTCTGGCGGAACTAAAATCCATCAGCACCCTGGAAGTCTCGGTCGCCAAAACTGAAGCGGACGAAGCCAAAGCCGATGTCAATGTCGCACAAGCCGTGATGCAGAGGTGCGCCATCCATGCGCCATTTTCCGGCAAAGTGGTCGAACTGTTAGCTCGGCCTTATCAATCGGTGCGTCCGGGTGATCCGTTACTGGAAATCATAGATGATAAAAATCTCGAAGTAGAGTTTATGGCCCCCTCTGATGCCACGCCGCATCTTAAGCCCGGCAAACGATTCCACGTCACCCTCGATGAAATCGGCAAGACCTACAATGCCGAAATCATCCGCATTAGCGGCAAGGTGGATGCTGTCAGCCAGACCATTAAAGTTTATGGCCGCATTACCGACAAGTCGGCGGAACTGTTGCCTGGGATGAGTGGGGCTATTGATCTGGCTGCGCTAAAATGAGTGACCGCCTTAATCATCAATTACTGCGCTTAACGCTGCTATTGCAGTTAGAGCGCAGGGCGCGTCAAGCACCAAGCGATGAATTACCGTTTGTTATCGTTAATGAAACCGCCGAATTATTACCTTACCGGCAAGCTGTTCTCTGGCAAAAAGCCCCTGCAAAGTTGCAGGCCGCATCAGGAATTGCCAAGCCTGAAAAAAACAGCCCGTATGCACTTTGGTTAAAGCCGGTATTGCAATATGTTACCCGTGATCCGCGTGCTGCTTCAGTCATGGCGTTTAGTGCTGAGGATGTCCCGGAAGAATTGGCTAAAGACTGGTATGAATGGTTGCCCGATCATGCGCTATGGATACCTTTATTAACGCCAGCGACTAGCAAATATGGCTTGGTGTTGTTTAGGGACAATGCCTGGACTGAAGCCGAAATCCAGCTTGTTGGTTATCTTGCAGAAACTTACGGCCACGCTTTGGCTCTGGCAGAAGCGGGACCGGCACAGCGTTCTTGGCTGGATCGTCTACGCGGCCGTAACATCCAGTTTCTGCTTGCGGCGATTTTATTAGCTGCGGCGTGTTACCCGGTAAGGCAAGCGGTATTGGCAGAGGCAGAAGTCATTCCTATTAAACCGAATTTGGTGAGAGCGCCGCTTGAAGGCGTGGTTGAAACGTTTTATGTACAACCCAATGAAGATGTCAAAGTCGGTCAAAAGCTGTTCTCATTGGACATGACACAGCTGCGCAGTCGACTGGAAGTGGCGCAAGAAACACGCGATATTGCCAAAACCGAATATCTGCAAACCACCCAGCAAGCCATGCTTGATCCGACCGTCAAATCGAAGCTGGCTGGTTTAAAAAGCAAGTGGGATCAACAAGTAGCTGAAGTGGATTATGTGCGCACCTTGTTAAAACGTTCTGTAGTGACGGCGACCAGGGCAGGGGTGACGGTATTTGATGACCCCAATGATTGGTTGGGGAAACCGGTGACACAAGGTGAAAAAATACTGGCTGTTGCCGACCCTAATGTGGTGGAGCTAGAAGTTCGCTTACCGATGGATGATTTAATTGCCCTGGAGTCTGGCGCAGAAGTTTTGTTTTTTTCCAACATCAACCCACACAAACCGTTACAGGCCAGTCTTAATTATTTCAGCTACCGAGCCACACCTACTCCCGCCGACATCATGGCTTATCGCCTGAAAGCAACGTTTACCGGCAATGAGATATTGCCGCGTTTAGGTTATCGCGGTTCGGCCAAACTGTATGGGTCACGTAAACCGTTTATTCTGTGGTTATTCCGTAAACCTATTCAAACTGTGCGGTTGTGGTTGACATGGTAGCAACGGCATTACAGGCCGATAAGGAAAAAGCGCCACCGTGGCCGACATTGCGTGATGATTTAGCGATTTTTTCCGGACCAAAATCGCATGACGGTTTACCGACATGGACATTGCATGATCCATTGGCACACCGTTATTTTCGGCTGGGCTGGCTGGAGTTTGAATGCTTGCAGCGTTGGGCGATTGCCAACCCAGAACAGATTGCCATCGCCATTGAAGATGAAACGCCTTTAGAAGCCGATGTTAATGACGTAGAGCAATTTTGTTTGTTTTTGAATAACCAACAATTGACTAAGGCCAACGGTGTCGAAACCAGTCGTCGTTTTGCCCAACAGTTAAAAGCCGGTAAAACAGGTTTTTGGGTGTGGTTGCTGCATAATTATTTATTTATGCGCATTCCCTTGCTGAAAATAGACCCCTATTTAAAAAAGGTGGTGCCGTGGTTAAGCTGGCTGTTTAAAAAGCAGTTTATCGTTGTATTAGCTGTATTTTCCTGTCTAGCCCTTTATTTGGTGACCCAGCAATGGAGTCAGTTTACCCACAGCTTTTTATATGTGCTCACCCCTGAAGGGGTATTGGCGACAGCGTGTATGTTGTCGTTGTCCAAGGTGGTACACGAATTTGGCCACGCGTTTGCGGCCAGTCATTTTGGTTGTCGGGTGCCGATGATGGGTGTTGCGCTATTGCTGGGTATGCCGGTGTTGTGGACAGATGTTACCGATGCCTGGCGCTTATCGGATCGTAAGCAGCGCTTAACGATTGATGCCGCTGGCATGATTGCAGAATTAACATTAGCGGTTTTTGCGACTATTCTGTGGACGATGTTACCGGATGGCCCGTTTCGTAGTGGTATTTATTTATTGGCCAGTACTGCATGGGTGTTGACCTTGGCGGTCAATCTCAATCCCTTTATGCGTTTTGATGGCTATTATTTGCTGGCTGACGGCCTGGATATTGCCAATTTGCAGGATCGTTCCTTTGCTTTGGCAAGATGGCGATTGCGGGAAAGTTTGTTTGGTTTTGGCCATCCAGCTCCTGAAAGATGGTCTACCGGTCGTTATCGTTTGTTACTGGCTTATGCCTATGGCACTTGGATATACCGGCTGATTTTGTTTACCGGTATCGCTTGGGCGGTGTATTACTTTTTTTTCAAGGTCTTAGGGCTCGCGTTGTTTGCTGTTGAAATGGGTTGGTTTGTTATTCGTCCTATGCTAAAAGAAATGTCTGCCTGGCGCGAGCAAATCGCGGCTCATGATAAACCTATCCGTCCGCGCGTTGCTTGGCTTGTGCCTATTGCGGCGCTGGCGGTGCTTTTTGTGCCTTGGCAATCGCACTTGATTGTTCCGGGCTTATTGCATGCCCAGGCACAATCAACGCTTTATAGTCCACAACCCGCACAAGTTAAAAAACTGTGGGTACACGAAGGCGATACCGTTAAGGCCGGCCAGATTCTGATGGAATTAACCTCGCCTGACCTTGATTTTAAAATTGCCACCGCACAGCGCGAATGGGCGGAACTCTCCGATCAATTGGCATCGCAGAGTCTGGAGTTGAGTTTAGCGCGGCGTAACCCTATTGATGCAGAAGCCATGCAATCGGCGCTGGCAGAATTGGAAGGGTTACGTGCCGCGCATAAAAAACTGACGGTGAAATCTGCTTTCCCCGGACGGATTCGGGATTTGTCGGATGTGTTGCGCCCAGGTGAATGGTTGGCTAAAGATGAAGTGTTAGGTGATGTGGAAACACCTGTATCCACTGTTGTCGCTTATGCTGAAGAAGCCGATGTTGGGCGCTTGGAGACGGATGGGGCAGGGCGCTTTTATCCTGAAGGTGGCGATTTGTTGCCATTTGGTGTGCGTATTCTCACTATTGATAAAACCGGTACCCGCCAGCTTAATCTGGAAGAGTTGGCATCGACGCATGGCGGTGCGATTGCTGTGCGGCCTGATGCTGAACGGCGTTTAGTGCCGGAACAAGGTATTTACCGCGTCTTGTTGCAGGTAGAAAACAGTGAGGCTAAATTGCCGATGACAGTACGTGGCAGGCTGTCATTGGAAACACCGCCAGAAAGTCTGGTTGAACGCGTATTGCGTTCGGCTGCGGCGGTTGTTATTCGTGAAAGTGGCTGGTAGTAAAATTGTGTATGGTAGGGATACAAGATTTTGTGTCTTTACCGAGAATTTTAGCTACCCGTCACATAACGTTCCAAGCTGCGCAAGATACCATCCGGTTCTTGCGTTGCCATACGGGTAATCCCATCAGCCCGTTGCTGGGTATCGGCAACTGCATATATCCGCAATTCATCTGCATTACCCGAAGGCCTTAAATGGGCAATGTCATTATTGGCAAAGTAGATGCGCACACCGTCGATATAATTAATCTGCGTAATGCCAGAAAATCCTTTGTCCGGTGAAAAAAAGCCAAGTAGCGTATTTCTAATAGTGTCCAGGATGTTTATTTCCAGGGCGCTTGCAGCCAGTGATTTGTTGTTTTCGTCAAAGACTGTACAGCTATTGTCTGAAAATACCAGTTTGCAAATGGCATCAGTAGAAGGTGAAAAGCGTTTTACCATTGCCAGCCCCAATGATTTTGGAAATTGCTTAAGCAGGGCTGCACTACTATAGCGTTTCGGTAAGCGGGAAAAGAGCGTGGTCAGGGATATTTTGTCGTGCTGAGCACTGGCTAGCACGGCCAGAATCGGCAATACCGCATCGCGTGTTGGTAAAGCGGTCAGTTTTTTACCGTTGCGGATAATATCCGAGCCGGTCAGAAAGCCACCGTTGGCTTCAAAGCCGCACACCGATTGCTTACCTTGTGTTAGCGCCTTTTCCATACCGGCAATGACATACGGTGAGCCAATACGGGTTTTGGGTTCGATCCTATCTTTTAGATTACCGTGATCGACAGCATCGTTGCTGCTAATAGGCACGACAATCGTTTTTGCACCTAGAAATTCGGCAGTGACCATACCGACCAGATCGCCACTAAAAAAGCACACGGCTGAGGTATTGGAATCTATGGCCAGTATAAGTGGACGGTCACTGTCACCATCTGTAGATACAATAGCGTCGAAAGCACCATGTTTTAATGCAGCCTCGTCATATAGTGCCTGAATGGTAGCAAGCTGAGCCGTCTGGATGTTTTCCGTATCAATAGGCACAAAGGTTTCGCTACGGCCAATAGGTGTCACAAACGCGCCCAAATTACGCAGAATATCGACCACGATATCGCGCCCAACAGCCGAATGCTGATAGACCAATACGCGCATCCCCGTTAAAGCCCCTTGACCGAAGAAGTCTACGTAACGTTGAATATATGCTTGGGCGGCTTGAGGTTGTTCAGTGGCTAATTCTCCAGGCTCCCGTTTTAAAAAACCATCT
>NZ_FUKJ01000321.1 GCF_900163745.1 Crenothrix polyspora | reverse complement strand
GTTTAAACATATTAACTGAGGATGCTGTTATGACTGAAGTGATATTGGATATAAAACAATGGGGTAATAATTTAGGGGTGCGTTTACCGTTAGCGGTTGCCCGCGAAGCGCAGTTAAAAGCCCATCAAAGCGTACGCTTAACCGTTGCCGATGGTCAAATTATCATTACGCCAATAGAGAGCAAGCCGTTGTCCTTAGAACAGCGCTTAGCGCAGTTTGACCCTAAACGACACACGGGTGAAGCCATGACCACACCACAGAACTTGGGTGCTGAACAATGGTAAAAAAAGCCAGCCTATGGTTGCCTGATCGTCAAGACATTATTTGGATTGATTGCAATCCGCAAGTAGGGCAGGAAATGCGTGACATCCATCCCTTCTTGGTGTTATCCCCGCAGATTTTTAACGACAAAACCTCGTTAGTCATTGGTTTACCCATGACCACTGCCGAGTATAACGCGGACAATCCTTTTGCTGTTGCCGTCGGTAAGGCTTCAGGTCGTAAGCTTGAAAAAACCAGTTATGTGCTTTGCCATCAACCCAAGTCGTTCGACTGGCGGATGCGTAACGCAACAGCGCATCCCTTAGGCAAATTGCACGATGCTTTTTTTATGCAAGTGTGCAAACAGCTCAATCAAATTATTCAGCTGGTTTAGTCGTGTAGGGTGCATTCCATGCACCTGATTTGGTGCGTAAACGTCCCCTACATGGCTACTACGGGTTTGAAAGTCATAAAAGTGCGTTCCAAGTCGGTAATCTGACTCTTAAGAAGGCGGCTTCGGTTTAGCTTTACTGGCTGATATGTATTCACCTGTAAGTAACATAAAAGACTGCATTCATGACTTAACGTAAAGTGAACCTCAGAAAAGCAAGTAGAGCCCACGTCTCAAAATGCTGGTTTATAAAAAAGCCACGACTTGAGCGTGGCTTTATTGCTCAAACAATTAAATTTTTCTTCACGCGAGCCACGATAGTTAATGCTGCCTCCCGGCCACTTTTTGCCGCACCGTTCATAAACCCGGCAAACTCGCCGCCGCAATGTTCACCTGCAAACAGCATATTGCCTACCGGCATAACTTCAGCACCGGAAATAGACGTGTATTGGCCTTTGGTATAACAAATATAACTACCCAGTGTAAACGGCTGGCTAGACCAGTGCATCCGGTAGGCTTTACCATTAAAATTCGCCTTTGCGCCTTTATAGATCTGCTCCCATTTAGACAGGTATTTATCTTTTTGGGACATGACCGTACCCTCACCAACCGCCAATCCATCTGGCCCACCAAATAAAATAGACAGCCCCGCTGGGCCGGCATCAGGCGTTTGCAACTGGCTATTGTCCCAACCATTAGGTATGCCGTTATCTGAGTAGCATAAGCCTTGAAAGCCTTGGCTACGCCAAAAATGCTTTTTCATACCTATCATTAATTTGGCATTGGTGCCAAACCCCAGCGTATCGATGACTTTTCGTTTAATTGCAGGTAACGGCACACGAATATCAACCTGCTTTAACTTGGAAAAAGGAATAGCAATAATGACGTAATCGGCTATAACCGGCTTGGCTTGGCCTGAAAAAGTAAGGCTATATCCGGTTCTGGCAACGCTTATGGATTCTAAAGATCGATTAAGTTCGATGTTATGGGGATATTTTTTGGCAATCGCATCAGGGATAGATTGATTGCCACCCCTGACTTTATAGCGTTCGTCGCTCTCACCAAACAACTCAAAACCGTGTGTGGTATCGGTTGAAATAAGAATAATTAAATTGATGGCGGATTGGACTTCTGGTGATAAACCGTATTCAGATTCATAGGCGACTTCGATAAAGCGCTTAACCCAACCTGTCGCCCCAATCTTGGTGAGATACTGGGACAATGACATGTTATCAAGCTTTTTAGTGTAAGGATCTTTGGTTTTATAATTGATATTATCAGGCAGCCGATCGGCATCGGCTTTTATCTTGCCAGCGAATGCCCTGAACTCTGTCACCAACTCGGCTAAAGTATAGTTTTGGCCGTCAAAGAAGAAAGCCTCTTTATGCAGTTTGTTTTCTGATGCCTGCCCGTAGTCTATGAGCCGTAACTTGAACTCTTTGGCCAAGTTCCACATATCCCTGTGGTTGGTATCAATAAACTCTGCGCCGAATTCCGCCCAAGTGCCTTGACCCATAGCATTATGAACCGTTAAGATACGTCCGCTGGTACGTTTGGATGCTTCATAAATCGTAGCGTTGTAGCCGACTTTTTTAAGCGCATGTAAAGCCGACAATCCAGCCATGCCAGCGCCTACAATAACAATTTTGGGTGCAACTTTGGCAAATAACGTATCAGCAAATACGTTTTCAGTGACACACCCTGATAACATGCCAGCCAAAGCCATTTTGCCGGAGCTTTCCAAAAATTGTCGCCGGTTTACATTGGTATATTCAGTCAAACCGATAATTTCATCGGCGGAGGTATCAAGTTTATTAGCTTCTAGCGCCATGCCGAGCGCCTTTCTAAAAGTATTGAAAAGGGAGGTTTTGGATGCTTTTTTCATGATGATTATTATGATAAGGTTGAAAAAATCCTAATTTACTGATTTTTAAGTCAGTAACAAACTGTCCATAAATTTACGATATTTTTTGAAATTTGATTTAGAGGCTTGCTATTCATGCGGACAAGTAGTTGTGATATAAAAAATCACAACTGGATTGTAATCTATTGCTTACGCGCTACCTACATAATTTGCCTCACGAGCCACAACCATTTAAAAAATAGGATACGTTTTTCGCACCATGATTGTTATTTAGTGATTTGGTGCATGGAATGCACCTTAACTTGCCTATGCTGTCTGCGTTATCCGTCATTTTCAGGCTGATCGAAAACAACAATACCCTGCCGGAATTCATCCATATCTTCATTTTCAACACGATCATAAATGTCTGAAACCGAGAGCATTAGGGCAATTGACTCAAAAGTAATTGAATCACCCAGAAAATAAAACTCATCTTTCCAATCCGTCTTTTTCCGAAAAATCTGTATTTGAACAAAATCTTGCTCTACCACAACATATTCCAACAAAGACGGCAGATTAATATAGCGCAATAATTTTGTGGTCAGATCGCGTTTTCGGGTCGATTTAGATAACACTTCAACAATAAGCAATGGCAAATTTGAAAAATAACTTTTGCCCTCAATTTTAGAACAATCAACCAGTACATCGGGATACACGTAATTATTTCCTGAAGCTACCTTTAACGGCACTTTAATATCGGACATAAATGTTGTACAAGGTTTACCTTTCAGGTGGTTTCTAAATTCACTCGCTATATTTAAAGTCAATATATTGTGGTTGGCACTTCCGCCAGCCATAGCATAAATGTGACCGTTAATATATTCGCGGCGCACTTTCGAGTCCGGCTCTGTGACCAGATATTCTGCTTCGGATAGGTAGGTGTTTTCAGGTTCTGACTTTGCACTTAAGGCCATTGTGGTATTCCCTTGCTTATTGCCAAAACTATTGAATAGCCGATTATTTTACAACTTAAACTGCCAAAACTAATTTTTTGTGCTTATAATCTGAACAATATTTCAAACGTAATTATTCAGTCCCCCTCTTTGAAAAAGAGGGGTTAGGGGAGATTTTTTAAATAAAT
>NZ_FUKJ01000376.1 GCF_900163745.1 Crenothrix polyspora | reverse complement strand
TTGGATACGTTGCTAGTCACTGTCGAATGGGCAAAATCCATGACTTGGAAGGGGCTTAAACCCATACGCATCAAGCTAAGCTCCTACATCTTGTAAATCCTGGTGAATAAGGTAATCAGAATCCATAAAGCTATCCAAATACGCTACCTGTCGTGCAATCAATTGCCACGTTGTAGGCCGTTTTCGCTTCTGTTTGAGAAGCTTCTTCAGACAAGATGCCATCTGTCGGATTAGTTTATCGAATTGACGATCAATGAATGCCCTCAAAAGCCGCCCTTTACGTAAGAACCACTGGATAGCTTTATAGGTAGAAAGCTCTCGTTCTTTACCTGTAGCCAAGGCGGAAGCCAGAGCCAACAAACGTTGCACTACAAGAATGACAATCAGTCGGCCATAAATAAGACAAAGGATACGCTCCGGTCGCGTACCTTTCAACACATTGATCTGGAATAATGATTTCCAATTTTTAAACACCAGCTCCACTTGCCAGCGAAGACGGTAAATTGTTCCAACCGCCTCCATCGGCCATAACGCAGCTGGAACGTTAGTGATGAAAAACGAGTATTTGAGGAATTTTAAATACGACAAGCTGGCACTACGACCTTTACGTTTAGCCGACTTGATCGCCGCTTTTTGTCGCTTCCGATAGATAGCAGGCGGCAATCGATAGGCAATCAGCCTAATCGGGATACGATGCTTCTGCCCCAAAAACACATTGAATTCTATGGTTTTTCCACCACCAGAACGGTTGATGTGCTGAATCAGGTTAATCGGGGTTTCTGCATCAGCAGTCAAGTATACGTTGACGTTGAAGCTCAACCGACTCAAGAAAAACGCACCGATTGAAGCAAGATAAGCGAAAAAATTCAAACAGAAATAGCCTAAATCGCGTATTACCAAATCGCCTTTTTGGGCTCGTGCAGCCAAATCTTCGGCAAATCCCTGGTCACTATCAGCACCCTGACGGATGGCTAAATGTTCGGCTTTTTCACTTTTGACATCGTAGCTGTAATCCACTTTGATGGCGGCAGCACTCGCATTGCCGCTACTTCCTTTAAAATGATCAGCCAGTTCTTCGTTTAGCTGTATTTGGGTGCTGTCCTGTAGCAACACGCGCGGAAAGGGAGCCAACCAAGTCGTCTCTATTGTCGCCAAAGGCTGCTGGGTTGTTTCTTTGAGCGTTTTCTCCATTCCCGCTTTCAGGAATTTCACCGCGCCAGCACTGTTCATTCGTTCACACAGTGCCTGTGGTGTGATCTGCAAATCTGGATGATGGTCTTCAAGGATATCGCACAAACCTTCATAGCTGACTCGTGCTTCATCCAAGACATCGATTGTTAGCAGGTTGAAAAAACTGCTGCCTGTCAATCGGCTCGTACTACGTTGAATAAACCCAGTTTCTCGGGCTAAGGCTTCGCAGTCTTCATTTTTAAACCAAATATTCAGCTCATGGCTGACTTGCTCATTTGTTATTTTAAGAGGTGACTGTTTCAAGGTTAAATATTATTTTTTACGGGATAGGTATATAACTATACGTATTAATGAAATATTTTGGCAATAGGCCGGATGAAAAATTAATCGCCAAGCTTAGCTTGATGCGTATGGGCTTAAACCCCTCGTAGAAGTGTTACAAACGGTCTACAAAAAAGGTGTGAAAATAACCAAANNTGACTATCCAACCACAACTTACATGAAAAAATGGGGGTATTTTTATTGCGTGTTGCCTAAGGTAACTCGCAAGAAATAAGCTACCCTGCGATAATCAGATTCATCCACGATTTGATTATCTGTAGAGACGCAAAATCTTGCGTCTCTATTCGAGGATAAACCCTGGACAGGGTTTAGATAATTAAAATATCAGTGTGTTGCAAAACCATGCTTTTGCATACGGTAAAGCAGCGTATCCCGCGATAGCCCCAGCAATTTTGCCGATTTACTGCGATTGCCTTTAGTCCGGTTTAAGGCTTGATGAATCAAATCAGCCTCCAGGGTATCGAGTTGCAATCCGGTTTCTGGCAAGGTAAAGTCGTTGGCTGGCGATACATTGCTTTTGTAAGTACTGAATTCAGAAGGTAGGTTCTCTGGCTCTATGACTCTACCGGCTAGCAAGATACAAAGCCTTTCGCACAAATTACGCAATTCACGAATATTCCCCGGCCACTTGTAGGTCTTTAACGCTTTTAAAGCCTGTTTACTGAATTTAGGCGCAGGGATATGGTGGGCTTTTTCAAAGCTATGCAAAAAGTATGCGACTAAATAATCAATATCTTCAGTGCGTTGGCGCAGTGGCGGTAATTCCAGCGGTACCACGTTGAGTCGAAAGTACAGATCCTGTCTAAACTCGCCATCGGCAATTTGTTTTTGCAGATTAGCATTGCTGGCCGCAATGATTCTCACATCAACCTTGTAAGGTTCGGTGTCACCTACGGCCAGACATTCTCCGGTTTCTATAACACGCAATAATTTGGCTTGCACGGAAACGGGTAGTGAATTGACTTCATCTAAAAATAGCGTACCACCGTTTGCAGCCTGAAAAATGCCTTCGGTAGTGCTGGTAGCGCCGGTAAATGAGCCTCTTCTATGGCCAAATAAGGTTGATTCAACCAGGCTTTCCGGTAATGCCGCACAGTTTAGGGTAACAAATGCTTTGTCGGCACGCGAGCTTGCCTGTTGAATGGCGGTTGCCAACACTTCCTTGCCGGTGCCTGTTTCGCCTTTAAGCAGGATAGTGACATCTGTAGAGGCAACTATTTTTGCACTACGGATTAAGGTATCCAATACAGGCGATTTGCTGATAATGGTGTTGAAAGACTTCATGACCTACCTCTTAGTGTAACCCAGTGTGCGACGTTGAAATCAATGCCATGGGATTAAGCCAGGGCATCGCTGCCAACAATGCCAGAGTTACCATAAAAAGCCCTATAACCCGCTTAAATTGCTGCATCGAAGACAGTCTTGTTAGAATACCGGTCATTATACCTACACCCATTACTGCCGGTAAAGTGCCTAGCCCGAAAAACAACATGGTTAAGGCGCTGTTTTGAGGGTTGCCGGTAGTTGCAGCGAGTGCTAAGGCGGAATAAATTAAACCACAAGGCAACCAGCCCCAGACCATGCCAAAAAGGTAAGCATGGCTGCGGGTTTTGATGGGGATGAGTTTACGGCCAAAAGGTTCTATCAGTTTCCAAAAATGCATACCGATTTTCTCGATATAAGCAAAACGGGGAAACCAGCCAGCGATGTAAAGGCCTGCACCTGCCATAATCAGCGCGGATAATAGCTGTAGAAAGCGATGTCCGTCAAAACCCTGAATGGGCATGGTAATGATTGAGCTGGCAATTCCTGCCAATGCACCTGCCAGAGTGTAACTGGTAATGCGGCCAAAATTGTAATTGAACACAAACGGCAACAGGCGTTTTTTAGAGTTGCGTATTTCCGGGCTAAGGCTAAGTGTTAATGTACCTATGAT